>NC_015520.1:2965000-3135972 GCF_000213255.1 Mahella australiensis 50-1 BON | reverse complement strand
TAAACGCTTAAAGCGTTATTTAAACCATTTTTTCGGCAAAAAATAAAATGTTGTTTATTTACCAACATTTTCAAGCTACAAAAATCCACAGTCAAATTTGCCTATATGTAGAGCAAACCAATTCGATATTCACTTTAAAGAACAAGTTATACACAATATTATCCACAGCCTGTGAATAAATTATGTTAAGTATATGATAGCAGAGTTTTATGTAATTATCAACTTCAATTTTCGTTTATAATGTGCTATGCTGTAGTAGTAGAATAAGCGCTTATATTGTCGAAATAAGATATTAGCTTGGAGGAATTTGTATAAAGAGATGCAAAAATTCAATAAATTAATGCGTATGATAACTCCTCGAGGGATGGCCAATAAATTATTTGCTATGATATGTTTTATTTGGATATTTATAACTATTTCTTTGATATGTATTGTAACAAATGTATCTGGGAACCTGCTTTATAAATTTAATAGGAATTTATTGGATAACCAGGCTAAGCAGACTGTAAATGTTTTTGATCAGTATATGGATATTCTTAGGAATACTGTGATGACGGTGAGCCGTGAGGATAACGTGAAAGCATTGATATCAGGAGATAATGAAGGATACAAAGCATACCTTGTGTATAGAGATTCTTACACTTATATTAAAAATATACATGAATTTTACGATTGGATGAATATTTATATAATAGTAAAGGATAAAAACTATATCATGTCGTCAAATCCGAGGGATGTTGTAACGGATTATGATAAAAAAGGTATTCCGGAGATGAGATGGTATAAATACTTAGAAGATGGTGTAAAAGAGACCCATATAATGTCTGACTTTATACCACCGGTTTCCTCAAATAGAGAACAGTTCGCTTATGCTTTGAATATAAGAAACATCTATAAATGGGATATAGAAGGCTATATTATAGCAACCATCGATAAAAATGTTCTTGATGATTTAGTGCGCGGCACCAGCTTTGAAAAAAATGGATTTATGCTCGTTTTAAATGATAATGGTCAAGTTGCTTATAATTCGGATCCGTCTATTCTTGGGGATGATTTGCCTATAGAACAGTTGTCCAATCAAATTAAAGATAGTGGTAATTATGCATTTGGTATTAACAAGGATTTTTATTATTCATCATGGAAATCTAGGACATCAGGGTGGAATTTCATAGCGTTTGCCGATAAAAAGTATGCTGAAAAAGAGGTTTTGGATTTTCAGTTGCTGGTATTTTCAATACTAATAGTCGCTATTTTACTTTTAATAATTGTGGCAAGATTTGTATCTGACACGTATTCAAAGCCTATAAAGCAAATTTTGAGGTTTATTCATGATATAGAGAAAAAGGAATTCGCTGGACAAATTGATCTAGAACTTGAGGATGAAATGGGAGATCTGATAAATTCCTTTAATGCTATGATTGCTTCCGTAAGGCAAAACCAAGTGTTAAAGAAAAAGGCCGAGATAGATGCTTTACAAAAACAGATAAACCCTCATTTTCTCTTTAATACGTTCCAATCTATAAAAGCATTGGCTCAGCAAAATGATTCTCGGAGCGTGATTATGATGATTGAGAAACTGAGCGATATGTTCCATTATAATATGAATAGGGATAAGAGTCCAATGACCGAAATACGCTACGAAATTGAACATGTGCGCAATTATCTCGATATCCAGCGAGTGAGATACGGAAATAGGATGGAGGTTTTTTATGATATAGATGATAGAATACTTCCTTATTGGACGTTGAAATTCATATTGCAACCCATAGTTGAAAATTCCATAAGCCACAGCATGGAACAGATGAGCGGTGGATACAGGCTCGATATCCGAGGTGGATTTGACGGCGACGATATTGTTTTTGTTATACGGGATAATGGTGTGGGGATACCGGAAGAAAAACTTATAAAACTCAGAGAATATATATATGATAAAAGCGGCACTGTAGAAAATGATAACTTCGGAATAGGACTAAGAAACATACATGAAAGGTTGTACTTGTTATATGGGGATGGTTATGGGCTTACCGTCGACAGTGTTTTGGGCCGGTATACCGAGATATGTGTCAGGATTTCGAAGATGGATAGAAAGGAAGCGATGCAAAGTGTTAACTATATTGATCGCGGATGATGAACCTTTGGTTAGGAGCAGTATACGCTATACATTGCAGGAGATAAGTATTAAAACGAGCGTTGTAGGCGAAGCCGAAAACGGCGAAGAGGCGTTGGAATTTTATAGAAGGCTGCTGCCAGATGTCATTATTGTGGATATAAAGATGCCGCTAATGAGTGGATTGGAGTTTATCGAAGAGGTTAGAAAAATAGACCATGTTACTCAGTTTATCGTTGTAAGCGGATATGCCGAGTTCGAATATGCGCGCCAGGCTATGAGAAGCGGTGTGAATAGTTATGTCCTTAAGCCTGTTAAAAGCAGTGAATTAGAAGAGGCATTGAAAAAGTGCATATTGCAGTTAAAGGATAAATACGAGGAAATGCTATCCGAAAGCGATAAAATCATTCGCTACATCGAGCAGAATTTTTCCTCTCCTTTAACGTTGGAAATATTGGCTGAAAAGTTTAATTTTAGCCCTAAATATATTTCAGTGCTCATAAAAAACAAGGTTGGATATAGTTTTACCGACTATCTGACATCACTCAGAATAAAGAGAGCGGTCGAGCTTATCACAAAAACAAACCAGAGCGTGAAATCTATAGCAATGTCGGTAGGGTATGATGATCCGCATTATTTTGATAGGATTTTTAAGAAAAAAACCGGTAAGACTCCGTCGGAATTTCGAGAAAATTTATAATTTTTAGGAGAATAATTTCATCAGAATATATAGAAATAGTCCACATTGTGAGTCCAATAGTGCAAATACAAACAGAATGAACCATGTTATACTTAATGCGTGATTTGAGTGGTTTATTTTGTTTGTTTTATTTTAAAAAGGGAGTGTCTTGATGAGAAAACTAGGATTTTCTGAAGAAACAAAGCGTTTGATGAAAAAATACCGTATGCTATATCTTTTTTTGATACCAGCTGGGGTTATACTCATCTTGTTTGCTTATTTGCCTATGGCTGGCTTAGTTATGGTGTTTCAACAATATGACCCGGTATCAGGATTTTTAGGCAGCGAATGGGTAGGATTCGAAAATTTCAGGAGAGTATTCAGTTCACCGGTATTTGGGCGTTCTTTACGCAATACATTGGTTATAAGCAGTTTGAAACTCCTTGTCAATTTTCCTGCGCCTATTATTTTTGCACTGTTGCTCAATGAATTGCGTAATCAGCGGTTTAAGAAAACCGTTCAAACCATTACTTATATGCCCAATTTCGTATCATGGGTAATCGTTTCCGGTATATGGTACAGCATGCTTTCCGCTAATGGCGTGGTCAACCAAGTTTTAATGAAATTGGGGCTGACTAACGATGCCATTCTGTTTATGCAGCAAAAGAACCTTTTTTATCCGATAATTGTTTTTACGGATTTATGGAAATCGCTTGGGTATAGTACTATATTCTATATAGCTGCTATATCTACGATACCTGTAGAAAATTATGAGGCTGCTAAGATCGATGGTGCAGGAAGGTTTAAACAGGCGATATATATTACTTTACCGTCTCTTTACAGTACGATAGCCTTATTGTTTATAATGCAGGTGGGCGGTATATTAAATGCCGGCTTTGATCAGATGTGGACCATGAACAACCTTGCTGTAAGAGATATAGCCGATATACTGGATACCGCGGTGCTTAGAACGCTGACCAGCGGTTCAATAAATGATTTATCTATTGGTGCGGCTCTCGGTATGTTTAAGTCTGTGGTAGGGCTTATTCTATTCCTTGTAGCTAACTGGGTTTCCAAGAAGCTCGTAAACGAATCTATTATATAAGGCGGAGGTGCAGTTATGAAAACGAGCAATGGGGAAAAAGTATTTGATATATTTAATGTGATATTGATGATACTATTTATGTTTATATGCATATATCCGTTTATTTATGTTATCGCTCTATCATTTAATGATGGCATTGATGCGATGCGCGGCGGTATATACTTTTTCCCGAGAAAGTTTACTTTGGAGAACTATGCTAAATTATTTGAAGACGACAGAATTATAACAAGCTTTTTCATATCGGTTTTCAGAACCGTTGTAGGAGCCTCGCTAGGAGTAATTGTGAATTCTATGTTTGCTTATGGTATAAGCAAGTCGGACATGCCGTTTAGAAAGTTTTTCAATTGGATGATCGTTATTCCGATGTACTTCGGCGGAGGTATAATCCCTTATTTCCTTATTTGCAAGGCGTTGAATTTGACGAATAATATATTGGTATATGTAATTCCATGGCTGGCTACGCCATTTTATATTATGCTTCTTCGTATAAGCATAAAAGATTTACCTGAGTCATTAGAAGAAAGTGCGCACTTGGATGGAGCGAATTATTGGACTATTTACTGGCATATAGTAATGCCGTTGATCAAACCGGCGCTTGCCACTGTAATTCTTTTGGGTGGAATAGCTCAATGGAATGACTGGCTGGATGGTACCATTATGGTAAGCGATACGCGGCTTTGGCCCATGCAGACATTGCTCTTGAATATCTTGCAGGGTGCGGATATGATGAGCTTTTTTAAGGATAAAAATCTTTCGACGGCTGTAGGGTCGATGGCGCGTAAGATAAGCATTACTCCAGAATCCCTCAAAATGGCTATGTTGGTAGTGACTGTGGCTCCCATTTTTATGGTTTATCCTTTTGCTCAGAAATACTTTATAAAAGGCATATTGGTAGGTTCGATAAAAGGGTGAAGCGCAAGCTGACCTTTTATATAAATAAAATGAAAGAAAAGGAGAAGAATAACTATGACAAGAAGGTTTATGCGTCTGATGGCACTGGCTATCGCAGTAATTTTAATGATCGGTGTTTTTGCTGCCTGTGCTGGAAACAATGAGGAGGATGCCGCTCCGCCTGCTCAGCAAGACTCGTCTGATAATTCGGAAGTTCCCGAACTGGCATCTCAGTGGAGTGAATTTTCCAAGCATCACAGTAAACCTGTGACGTGGTTTGAACAGGGTTGGACGGGGCCGGAAAAAGATAAGGATATTATCGGGCCGGAAATTGAGAAACGTACCAATTTCCATATGGATTATATTCCGATGACAGTTCCTACGGGTAATGATTATACCCAAAAACTCAACCTTATGGTGGCATCCAATGAGGTGCCCGATATTTTCTTTGGAGGCAATGACAGCTATACGCGTACCATTTATGAAAAATTAGGGCAAACAGGTAAGATATGGGATATAAGTGAGATCATAAAGGATTATGACAATCTTTATAAACTTGTGTATCCCGAGCTGGTCCTATATAAGACCAAGGATAACACAAATTATTTTGTTCCGACGCAAACCGGTCGTGGGAATGAGGTATTGAACGAACCGCCTCACGGGCTGTATGTGCGCAAAGACTTCCTCGACAAGCTAGGCATGGATTATCCGAAGACACCGACTGAGTTCAAAGAATATCTGCGCCGTTGCAAGGAGGAAATCACCGTAAACGGGCAAAAGGCAAATGGCTTGGTTTTGGGCGAAAATCTTTCGGGCATAGAACAGCTTTATGAGCCTTTCTTTCCGTTGATAGGTGACCACGAGAGCTATACTTTACCGTTTGATCCCAACGATAACTGGAAAGTTAAAAATTACGAGTATACCGACAGCCCGGAACTGATGCAAGCCGCTAAATATATATATAGCTTAAATGCTGAAGGGTTGCTGGATAAAGAAGCGCTGACAATAAAACAAGCGCAAGTTCAGGAAAAAGCTTCTTCAGGTACCGCCTCTGCCATTACCGCAGCCTGGTGGGATATGAATACCTATAGTGATAATGCAAAGCAAATTGTTCCGGAATTGATGTATGTAGCACCGCCGATAATGTATAATTCAGAGGAAATAAAGAAAAGCCGTTTGAGAGATTGGACAAACTGGGTCGGCGGTTGGTCTTCAGTCATATTCAATAAGGATAAAGTCGATGAGGAAACCCTTCGTCACTTTTTAGCCGTGATGGATTATCTAGCTACTGAAGATGGGCAGATGCTGGTCCAAGCCGGTGTTGAAGGTGTGACATATAAATTCAACGAAGAGGGTAAATATGAATTTATTCCCGAATTTGTTAAAAAAACAAACAATCTCGATTGGAACAAAGCTGCCGCTTACGGGGTGTTCTATTATTCACAGCTGGTATTCAATGTACCGGCTATAAGGGATAAACAAACTGTTTCTCCTGCTCTAGTCAGAGAAGACAATAAACTGGGGTGGGAAAACCGCCAGGAAATACGCGACCATTATAAAGCTGACATGGATCCGCCCAAAGATTATTACTTTTTACCCGGGGAAATTGAATTACAGAAATTTCCCGCTATAAGAGATGCAAAGCTGGAATTCTGGGCCAAGGTCTTATCGGCCAAATCGGAAGCCGAAGTTGAGAAACTGGTGCATGAGTGGGGCAAAACATGTAAGGATATGGGTATCGATGAAATTATAGCCGAACGTCAGGCGTATATAGATAATTTCCAGATAGTCGAATAGATTTAAGCCAAATAATTCCCCTGCTTCGGCAGGGGATATCTTTTATATAATGAGAAAGGAATTAACGATATGAATGCGATTTATAGGATAGGATATAACGATAAAAATTATGTGCATGAATTAACCGCTCATACCACTGAGAAACTCGATGACGGTTCGCAGAAGGAGCTGTACATGCGTTTTTTGGATTACCGCGCTAATCTCCGCGTAGAGATTACGGTGCTTCGCGATGCCGAATTCAGGGTGAGCAAGTATACCGCGGTTTTTCATAACAATACGGACGAGGATATCAGGCTCTATCAACTGGATGTGGGCATGTCGGTAAAATCAGAATGCATGACGCTGCAGTATTTTACATCGGATTGGGGTTCGGAATTTTTTCCTCATGAGCAGGAAATAAACTCCGAATTCTCATTTGGATCGATTTCCGGCCGTTCAAGCAAAGGGTTTAGTCCGTGGGCAGGCCTTATTACACCGCAGCGTTGTTATTCGGTGGCGTTGGCATGGTCGGGGTGCTGGAATTGTACTGTAAACCCTGAACAAGAGCAATTCCAATTCACTATGGGGCTTTCATCCGAAGGGTTTTATACAGATATAGCGCCAGGAGGAAGCTTTACTTCGGCATCCATTTATGTTGCCGAAGGAGAGAATGTCGAAGAAGCTTCGCTGCAGATGCGCCGTTACTTTCGAAGCAGGCTGAGCCTGCTCAATGATGGTGGCATAGCCGATGTCCCGCTTGAGTATAACGAATGGTGGCCATATGAGGATAAATATATCACAGAAGATATATATTTGGAAAATGCAAAAATTGCAAAAGAGCTAGGTTGCCGATATGCGGTGATGGATGCCGGATGGTTTGGAAGCGAAAATGGGCAAGGTTGGTATGAAAAACGCGGCGACTGGGATGTCATAAATAAAGAGCGTTTTCCATCCGGGATGAAAGCTCTTTGCGATAACGCGAAAAAAATAGGCATATTACCCGGCATATGGTGTGAGATCGAAGCAGTAGGACAAGGTGCGGAGTTGAATCATACGCATGATAATATTATAGCTAAAAGAGACGGAAAATCTTTAGGCTACGTATGCCTTGGCAGCGAAGAAGGCAAGGCGTGGGCCATGTCGGTAGTAGATAAGATTCTGGGGGAATACGGTGCAAAATGGATAAAGTTCGATTTCAACCTCGATCCCGCTCCCGGCTGTAATGCTAGCAATCACGGCCATGGTGAAGGAGATGGATTGTACGCCCATTATATCGGATATTATCATTTAATGGATGATATCCATAAAAAATATCCTGATGTGGTTATTGAAAATTGCTCGTCAGGAGGTCTGAGGCATGATATAGAAATGCTATCTCATACTCACTGGGGCCATCTCAGCGATCCGGATTATACTGAATTCCACCTGCAGGTATTCTGGGGTGCTCTGTCCTATTTGCACCAGAGCGCATGCCTTCATTTCAGTTGGTCAGAAGTACTGCAGGATCATAATCTGGGTATATTAAATCCCATCAGCGAGGATATGGAGCCCTATAAATTCGATTACTATATACGCGCAGTTCTCATGGGGATTCCGGGGTTTTCCTATCGTCTGCCTGAGATGCCCGAATGGTGTAAAAGGAGGCTCAAAGAACTTGCGGGCTTTTACGAAGATATTTACGAAGATTATATTTTAAATGGAGATGCTTACAGGCTTACATCGCAGCCACTGATGGGTGGCAAGGGCGAGAGATTTCCTGTGTTTCAGTTTAACAATGTGTCGGCAGAGGCGGTCGTATTTGCATTCAGACTACAGGGGGCAGAACCGCAGCAATTGGTTTATCCCAAAGGATTGATTGGAGATGTTCTGTATGAGGTTTCCTATATTGACAGCGGAAGGACCGCAACAGCTTTTGGGAGAGAACTGCAGACAAACGGGATTCTTCTTAGCGATTTGCCCGAAGAAAGCTCCGAGGTAGTAAGGATGGTTAGGAGGGGAATGCAGCGTTTATGAATAGCAGAGAAACTATGTTAAAAACTCTAAATTGTGAAACAGCAGATCAAATTCCTGTGACACCGCATTGGTGGGGATTATATAAATTCCAACTTGCCGGTTTTTTGACGGGGTATGATCGTGAAGCCGAGGCATGGAGTATTACCGGCCAAGAACTTGCTGAGGTAGATAGTTTGTTTTATGAGAAATTTCATCCTGATATGTTTCATTTAACCACTGGCGCACCTAAAATTAAGGAAAGTGAGGCTATAAGAGAGGAAAAGCGCCGTATATTTGAAGCCGTATACAAACTAGAATCCTACTCAATTATAGATGAATATATCGATTCTCACTATCAAGACAAGGAGGAAATTATAAAAAGCGGTATATTTGACCATATACAGATCCTCTCCGATAAATATAAAAATGAATGTGTGCTTATGCTCAACGAAGGGAATCCCATCAGTTGGATATTAGACCCTCATGGTTGTGTTGGTTTTGAAAATGGGTTGATTTCCATGATAGATAAAGCTGATAAAATGGAATATCTTATTAACAAGTGTTATGAGGCTATATTGCCACGTATGGAGGCGTTAAAAGAGATGGGGGGAGACGGATATATAGGCTCGGAAACATATTGTTCAGCCGATATAATGTCTCCTGATATGTATCGAAACCTTATTTTCGAGGCCCAAAAGAAATTTTACACAGCACTTGATCGGATGGGATTGATACCGGTGGTATACTTCCTAGGAGATATTAATCCGCTGCTCGATGATATCAAGCAGTTGGGAGTAAAAGGCTTAATGGTGGAAGAGAGTAAAAAGAACTTTACTTTAGATATAGGCTCAATTTATGATAGATTAGAAGGCCAGGTATGTTTATTCGGCAATCTGGACAGCGTTTATATATTGCAAAAGGGTAGTAGAGAAGACGTTGTGAGGGAGACGCGCAGGCAGATATCGGTGTGCAACCGTGGGAGTTTCGTAATGGCTAATGGATGCCCTATATCTTTTAATACTCCACAGAACAATATCCTTGCTATGATAGAGACTGTCCACAACGAGGGACGGGTGCGGTGAAAAATATTGCTCGAAGGATTGCCAAATATCGAGACATAGGTTATAATAAAACGATGTAATATATTATTAGCTTTACAGGAGGGTTGTTTAACATGCTTCAGACGTATCAGCCGAAAAAGAGGCATAGACAAAGGGTGCACGGCTTTATGGCGAGAATGAGCACCAAAAATGGTCGTAAGGTTTTGAAACGCCGCAGACAAAAAGGCAGAAAGGTATTATCTGCCTGAGTGTATAGCATGCCAGGATGGAATAAGGATAACAGGCTAAGGCATAATAGGGAGTACAGGGTCGTTTATAGAGCTGGAAAAAGTGTGGCCAATAAGGATATGGTATTATACTTTGCCAAAAATAAGCAGAGTAATGTAAGAGCCGGCTTTTCTGTCAGCAAAAAGATAGGTAAAAGCGTTGTACGCAATAGAGTAAGGCGTTTAATTAAAGAGGCTTTCAGACTGCATATAAATGATATAAAACCGGGTTATGATCTGATATTTATAGCCCGCACAGGAAATAAAAGTCTGAAGTATGCCGATGTGGAACGCGCTGTGCTGGATGTATTGAAAAAAGCTGGATTGTATATCGATAGTAAGGAATAGAGTTGATGAAATATGAAGTATATCTTGATGTATATTATAAGATTTTATCAGGGGTATATATCGCCGCTGAAACGTCCCAGCTGTAGGTTTTATCCTACATGCTCCCAATATGCCTATGAAGCCATATCCAAGTACGGGGCGTTGAAGGGTGGATTCATGGCTATAAAACGCGTGTTGTCGTGTAATCCATTTAATCCTGGCGGCTATGATCCTGTGAAATGACAAAAATAGAGGAGAAAATTAGATGACTGCTGCTTTAGCATCGATTCTCGAATGGATAAACGGAATGGTGGGGAGTTATGCTTACGCTATCATTATATTCACTATATTGATACGTACCGTGCTAGCACCGCTCGATATAATGCAAAGGCGTTCCACACAAAAAATGAATGCCATTCAGCCGAAATTAAAAGAATTGGAAAAGAAATACGGGAAGGATAAACAAAAGCTTCAACAGAAACAGATGGAGCTGTATCAGAAGGAAAAAATAAATCCATTGGGTGGCTGCCTACCTGCGATAGTACAGATGGTACTCCTTTTTATGTTGTTCGCTGTTATAAGGCAATTAGTAGGTACGCCTGATAATCCCGGTGCTCTGGTAGGACAAAGCTTCTTATGGATTAAGGATATAAGCCTGCCCGATGCCTTTTGGGTGACTACTAAGACAGGTGAGATAAACGGTTATTTCATATTACCGGCATTATCAGGTATTACTCAATACCTCTATATGAAGCTTTCCATGCCGCCGCAGACGTCGTCGGCACAACAGCAGAATCCTATGGGCTGTAGCCAGGAAACAATGAATATATTTTTCCCGCTGTTTTCGTTGTATATAACGTCTACCTACGCTTCGGCTTTTGCTTTATACTGGGTTGTAAGCAACATATTCCAGGTAGTGGAGTTTTTGATTATAAAGCCTAAAGACACAAGTTTAGTACAGGAGTCGGTAAAGGAGGGGTAATATAGAATGCGTTTCGTAGAAGCCACTGGCCGTACCGAAGAGGAAGCTATTCAATCGGCTTTGGACCAGCTAAACGTATCAAGGGATGATGTAGATATCGAAGTATTGGAACCGGCCAGCAAGGGCATATTAGGATTATGGGGGTCTAAACCGGCTAAGGTTAAAGTTACGGTAAAGGATAAAAAAGCCGACAAAGCAAAGGAATTTTTAGAAGGCGTTATAGAGCGTATGAAAGTCGATGCCAGTATTGTAGTGGAACAGCGCGATGGCGGCGATATTATAATGAACATAGAAGGCGCAAGGATAGGTCGTTTGATAGGGCATAGGGGAGAAACGCTGGATGCTTTACAATATCTGGTCAACTTGGCATGTAATCGCGATGGCGAGGAGCATAGCAAGATAATATTGGATGCGGAGAATTATAGAAAAAAGAGGGAGCAAGCGTTGGTCGACCTTGCATTTAAGATGGCGGATAAGGTAAAGCGTACGCGCCGTAGGGTTATATTGGAGCCTATGAGCGCATATGAAAGGCGTATATTGCATACGGCGCTGCAGAACGACCCGGATGTGACGACGTATAGCGAGGGTATAGAGCCGCGGCGCAAGGTCGTTATAACATTGAAATAAAAGCTTTTTGCTTTAATGCTCGGTATGATAGATACTGAGCATTTATTATATAAGTACAATTATAAGGGAGGCGATAAATATAATATTGTCGGAGGCCACTATAGCAGCCATATCCACGCCAATCGGTGAGGGTGGCATAGGCATAGTCCGCTTAAGCGGGCCAAAAGCCATCGATATAGCTGACAGTATATTTATAAATATAAAGGGTCGGAAAATAAAAGATGCCCCGAACCGGAGCATATTGTACGGCCATATAAAAGATCCGGATACCGGCCGTGATATAGATGAGGTGCTGGTTAGCATTATGCGGGGGCCACATTCGTATACCGGTGAGGATGTGGTAGAGATAAGCGGTCACGGCGGCATGTTGCCCTTGCGGAGGGTGCTGGAGGTCGCTGTAAGGGAAGGTGCTGTTTTAGCTCAGCCCGGTGAATTTACAAAACGCGCCTTTTTGAACGGACGAATCGATCTGGCGCAGGCTGAATCGGTCATGGATATAATATCGGCTAAAACCGATGTGGCGCTGACTAGTTCTGTTATGCAACTCGAGGGCAAGCTGTCGAGGAGTATAGAGAAGATAAGGGTTGCACTTTTAGATGTACTGACACATATAGAAGCGCTTATAGATTATCCCGAAGAGGATGTCGATGAATTGAGCACGAAAGATATGCGCAAAAAGCTCGCGGATGAGTATGACAGCATAGAGAAACTACTGGCTACGGCCGATACGGGCCGCATAATCCGCGAAGGCTTGAAAACTGCTATCATAGGCAGGCCTAATGTAGGAAAATCTTCGCTCTTAAATGCGCTGCTCAAGGCGGACAGAGCCATAGTCACTGATATACCCGGTACCACGCGCGATATAATAGAGGACTATGTCAATGTAAACGGGATAGCGCTCAATATCATAGATACAGCCGGTATAAGGGAAGCAGCCGATGAGATAGAACGCATAGGTATTGAGAGAACGCGCGATACCGTTTATAGGGCCGACCTCGTTATATTTGTGCTGGATGGGTCGCAGCCTTTGCACCAAGACGATAGGGCTATAGCATCGCTTATATCATCTAAAAAAGCTATAGTCGTATTGAACAAATCGGATCTTGGAAGGGTTGTGACAGAGGCTGAGGTGAATGCTGTTTTACCCGATGCACCGGTGATAGAGATGTCGCTTAAAGAAGGGTATGGACTTGATGACCTTGAGGGTACAATAACGGATATGGTGTATCATGGCAAAGCCATAGCGTCGGATGAGGCTATGATAACCAATGTGAGGCATAAAGAGGCCTTGATATCAGCTGCCGAGGCACTGCAGAGATGTTTATTTTCTATAGACGACGGTATGCCTATGGATCTTGTATCCATCGACTTAAAGGATGCTATAGAGGCCATGGGCCTCATAAGCGGAAAGACGGTGGAAGATGAAGTGGTGGATAGGATTTTTGAACGCTTTTGTGTAGGGAAGTAGATATTTACATGGAGTTTGAATTAAACACATACGATGTGATAGTGGTTGGAGCAGGCCATGCGGGGTGTGAGGCGGCTCTTGCATCGGCACGCATGGGCTGTAAGACACTGGTAGTGGCTATAAACCTGGACAGTATAGCCATGATGGCATGTAATCCGTCTATAGGCGGTACATCCAAAGGGCATCTGGTACGCGAGATAGATGCTTTGGGTGGGCAGATGGGCATAACCACAGATAAAACAGCCATACAGGTGCGTATGCTTAATACATCCAAGGGCCCAGCGGTGTATTCACTGAGGGCTCAGATCGATAAGAAGGCTTATCAGGCCGTTATGAAGCAGACGCTGGAGCAACAGGATAATCTTGATGTAAAACAGGCCGAGGTGGTGCGCCTTCTGGTTGAGGAGGGTGCCGTACGTGGTGTTGTAACGCATACAGGAGCCATATATCGCGCCAAAGCTGTGATATTGACCACCGGCGTATATTTGAACGGCCGGGTGATAATAGGCGAAGTAAGCTATAGCAGCGGCCCGAACGGTATGTTTCCGGCTACTCATCTGTCGCAGGACCTTTTACTTTTGGGCATAAAGTTGCAGCGTTTTAAGACGGGTACGCCGGCCAGGGTGGCCGGGCGCAGCATAGATTTTTCAAAAATGGCATTACAGTTGGGCGATGAACCACCCATACCGTTCTCATTCATGGATGATAAACTGGATGCCAAGCAGGTGCCGTGCCATCTGACATACACCAACGAGCGGACGCATGAAATAATAAGGAGAAATCTGCATCGCTCGCCGCTTTTTTCGGGTGATATAAAAGGCGTGGGGCCGCGATATTGCCCTTCCATTGAGGATAAGGTGGTGCGCTTTGCCGACAAGCCCAGCCATCAGATATTCATAGAGCCAGAGGGACTGAATACCGATGAGATGTATGTACAGGGTATGTCCAGCAGCCTGCCCGAGGACGTGCAGATCGAGATGTTACGCTCGATAGCCGGTTTGGAGCATGTTGAGGTAATGCGGCCGGCTTATGCCATTGAGTATGACTGTATAGACCCGACACAGCTCAAATTGTCGCTTGAGATAAAGCATATACGCGGCCTGTTTACAGCCGGCCAGATAAACGGCAGCTCGGGCTATGAGGAGGCTGCGGCTCAGGGCATTATGGCCGGCATAAATGCTGCGCGTATGGTACAGGGCAAACCGCCAGTTATACTGGATCGTTCGCAGGCCTATATAGGCGTCCTTATAGACGACCTGGTCACCAAGGGTACAGCCGAGCCCTACCGCATGATGACATCGCGCGCCGAGTATCGCCTTTTACTTCGTCAGGACAATGCCGATATGAGGCTTACGCCCATAGGTTATGAAATAGGGCTGGCTGGCGCTGAGCGCTATGAGCGATATTTGCTTAAGAAGGATCAAGTGGAAAGTGAATTGGAACGCTTGAAAAGTACTATTATAGCGCCCGACACGGAGGTAAACGAGCTTTTGGGTAAGCTATCCAGCCAACCTATAAAGACCGGTGTAACACTGTACGACCTGCTCAAGCGACCCGAGATAAGCTATGCTGCGCTGGCGCCCATCGACAAGGATAGACCGTCGGGTTTATTACAGCAGGCTATAGAACAAGTGGAGATCAACGTCAAGTATGAGGGTTATATCGCCAGACAGATGATGCAGATAGAGCGGTTTAAGAAGATGGAGGACCATAAGCTGCCCGACGATATAGATTACAACGCCATAAAGGGCCTGCGCATAGAAGCACGCCAAAAGTTGGACAGGATAAGGCCGCAGTCGGTCGGGCAGGCGTCGCGCATATCAGGTGTGTCGCCTGCCGATATATCAGTGCTGCTTATATATTTGAAGCAGCACGGGCTGTAGGGGGATGTCATGGAGAATGTAAGGGCTTTTTTGAATAACGAGGCTTTAAAATGCGGTATATCGCTGGATGATGAGGCCATAGATAGGTTTATGGCATATAAGGATATGCTGATCGAGTGGAATGAGCATATTAACCTTACTTCCATAACCGATGACATGGGTATAGTAATAAAACATTTCATAGACAGCCTGCTGTGCTACAGCACCGGAGTTATACGACCTGATGCCCGCATTATAGATATAGGTACGGGGGCGGGCTTTCCCGGTCTGGCTCTGAAGATAGCCTTTCCGTCGCTTAAGGTATGCCTTATGGATTCAGTCCAAAAGAAACTGAATTTCCTGGATAACGTCATAAAGGCGTTATCCCTTGAAGATGTGGAACTCATATGGGGGCGCGCCGAGGACTACGCATGCAAGAAAGGCTATAGAGAGGCTTTTGATGTAGTTACGGCCAGGGCGGTTGCCTCTCTACTGGTGCTGGCTGAATATTGCCTGCCATTTGCCAAATTAGGCGGGCATGTGCTGTGCATGAAAGGGCCGGATGTAGACGGTGAGCTGGTGAAAGCCGATAAGGCTATAAAGCTGATGGGCGGAAGGCTGGGCGATGTGTTGCGTGCCGAGTTGCCCATGTCGGGCGGCGACAGGCGTATAGTGGTGCTCGATAAAGTGACCCGTACGCCCGCCGCCTATCCGCGCCGTGCCGGCATACCATCCAAGAAGCCGATAATATGAGCCGTGATTTCCTTGGAAATATCATTTGTGAGGCGGAGAAAATGTTTATAAAATTAATAGCACTTAATTCCAGCTTTACCCATACTGCGGTGGCGCTATACCAGCTAGAAGCGGTTGCTTCAAATATAGCTGATATAAAAATAGAAGAATTTACCATAAACGATAAGATCGATTATATTCTGGGAGAAATATATTCTGGCAATCCGGATGCAGTTGCATTTTCATGCTATATATGGAACATAGATATGATATGGCGCCTGTGCTCGGCGCTTAAAAAAGTATTGCCGCATGTTACAATAATACTGGGTGGACCGGAGGTATCATACGATGCATTCATGTTGCTCAAGCAACATGAATGCATCGATTATGTAGTGTGCGGCGAAGGTGAAGAGGCCTTTGCAAAGCTGCTGACGCTGCTCAAGGATGGCAGGAGATCAGCCGGTGGGATAGAAGGCGTATATTATCGCAGCGGCGATATTATTTGTGGCAGTGGTTTTGCTGTAGTAAGTGATATGAGCGACATATCTACTATGGCCTATGCTGTGGAGCATGTAGACGCTTCAAACAGGATAGTGTACTATGAGACCTCGAGGGGTTGCCCATTTAGATGCTCGTATTGTCTTTCTTCTACTACAGATGGCATCAGATATGTGCCTATGGGTCGCGTGAAAGATGATCTTGCGCATATAATGCGGTCAGGCGCAAAACAGGTCAAATTTCTGGATCGCACCTTTAACGCTCATAGGCGTCGCGCCATGGATATATGGCGCTTTATAACGGATTATGATAAAAGGCCGGAAGGCATGAGATTTCATTTTGAAATATGCGCCGATATAATAGACGATGATATGCTGGAATTTCTTTTATCAGTGCCCGACGATCTTTTTCAGTTTGAAATAGGTATACAATCGGTAAACGAGTCGTCGCTTAAGACCGTAGGCCGTCATACCGATCTTCATCGCATGGCCCATGTCGTTGCTATACTGGCGCGTCGCGGTAATATACACCTGCATTTGGATCTTATAGCCGGGCTTCCGAATGAAGATTTTTCATCGTTCGGCCGTTCTTTTGATTATGCATATGGTTTAAGGCCCGATGTCTTGCAACTGGGATTCCTTAAATTGCTGAAAGGCTCCGAATTGCGCAATATGGCCGAACAATTCGGCTATGCATATGATGACCGTCCACCGTACGAGGTGCTGTTCAATGACAGCATTAGCTTCGATGCGCTTTGCGAACTGCACTGGGTAGAAGACGTGTTGAATAAATACTATAATAGCGGTAGGCTGGTACATACGCTAAACTATATTATAAAAAACTTTCATCATGGCGCTTTTGATTTTTACTGCCTATTCGGCTGTTATTGGCATGATAGAGGCTATTACGGACACGGGCATAAGGATGAAGCGTTGTATGGCATAATGGCGGATTTTGTCCGCTGCTCCGGCTATGAGCCTATTCAGCTCATACGTGAGCTGATTCGTCTGGATTATCTCTTGAATCATCCGGCCATGTCGCATCCAACGTGGACAATGCCTTCACGCGATGAGCATGCAAAGGCTGTGCAGAGAGCTATTCTTAATGATAAATGCATTGTGGAGAAATATATGCCGCATTTTGCAGATGTCGATCCCAAGCTCATAAGAAAGTATGTATATGTGGAGCGTTTTGAATACGATATACCTATCATCATCTCTTCCGGTTATACCGCTCAACCTTTGTCGAAGCCGGTATGGCTGCTCATAGATACTGCTGCCGGCAAAATCTTTGATGTTTCACGTGAAACAACCGGTTTGGAATAAAATTATATATTGATGAGCAAAATACCTCAATAGGTATAGCATATAAGGAGACGTTTCTTTATGATACAGGTTGAGGAGCATGATATACCACAGATAAGCCGGGGTTTGGTATGCGTAGAAAACGAACTGCTGCATGCGATAGGGGAAAGCGACTATAGGATTCGCAATATGCTCAGCGGCCTTTTTAACGGCGGCAAGAGAATAAGGCCCAGACTGGTCCTGCTATCGGGCATGTGCTTCGGCGAATTGGATGAGAAAATGATACATGCGGCGGTTGCGGCTGAGCTTATTCATACGGCGTCGCTGGTTCACGATGATATCATCGATATGTCGGATTACAGACGGAATAATCCGACTATAAACAGTATTTCCGGCAATCACGTCGCCGTATTGGCCGGTGATTTTCTTTTTGCTAAGGCATTTGAGATTCTGTCAGAGCACGAACTTATAAACAGCATGCTTTATTTCGTAAATGCCATACAAAATATGTGCTCGGGAGAGATAGTGCAATCTTACAGAAGGTTCGACATACGCGTGACCGAACAGGATTATATGGATTACATAGACAAAAAGACGGCGTCTTTAATATGCGCATGTTGTATGGCTGGCGCCCAAAGCGCGGGAGCCGGCAGTCATGAAATAAATCTGATGGGGTCGTTTGGATATAAGATAGGCCGTGCATTTCAGATTACGGACGATATCCTCGATGTCACGGGGAATAAAAAGACACTCGGTAAATCTGTTGCCCAAGATATAACCGAAGGCGATATAAGCTTACCGTTTATTTATCTATTGGCGG
The DNA here is from genome assembly GCF_000213255.1 of Mahella australiensis 50-1 BON. NCBI lineage: Bacteria > Bacillati > Bacillota > Clostridia > Mahellales > Mahellaceae > Mahella > Mahella australiensis. The sequence continues at coordinate 3,117,475 of NC_015520.1, read as the reverse complement.
AAAGCGATAACAGTGACAGGTATGCGGATAAATTAAATAAAGAGTCATTGAATGAAGATTTAAAACAAATCTTAATAAACGAAGCAATATGCTCGGGTGCGGTTGACAAGGCGCAAAGCAAGGCCCGACAGTACGTAGACGAGGCAGTTGAATTGTTGTATGAGATACCGTATAGTATCTATAGGCAAGCCCTCATAGCGCTGACGCTCAATCTCATCGGAAGGCAGTGCTGATAATCGGTGAAGTACCTCGTCCTATTTTTGACATTGCTGAAAACAAAAATCAAATGAATAAAAAAAGTAACTGAAATATTTTATATAATATAGCCGTGGATGGAACACACATTTTTGCTAAAAATATATTTGATAACAGAAATGTAACAGAAATGTAACACATTTAATGTACAATTGAGACAGTAAAATTATTCAATAACAGGAGGTATTTTATGAAAATGAAACTTAATAGAAAAATTTTGGGAATTGTTTGTATTGTATTATCACTTATATTAATTGGCCCACAATTCGCATTTGCTGATGCAGATACTACAGATGGTGATAACGAAATATTTTATGAATGGGTGGAAGCTTATGTTAATTTTCATGATTCTGAATGGGATTGGGATACTTACAGTGATGGTTCTCATAAGGACATATTAATCCGGAATAACTAAAAGTAGGAAAGGATGAAGTTTATAATGAAAAAATTAATAAGTTGTTCACTTATATGTATACTGTTGCTCATGTTATTTACCGCTTGCACTAATGAAGAAGCAAATATCAGTCCAAAGGGAGACGTAAGGTCATTGCCCAAAATAGCTCAATTGAACTTGTTATACTCGGCGAGTGGACCCGTTTTGTTTGGTAAATTAGAAGTAGTTACAAGTTTAGAGAGCGATATAGATAAGGCAAAAGTGTATAAAATCAAAAATATAGATGCCGAAGAAAAACTAAAAGACTTATCCGATAAATTCAGCATAGGGAATTATACTGTCGAAAAAGACAAAGATGACGTATTAAGCGCACAGGGTGAGAATGGCACTGTTATGGTTTCGCCCTTAGGCGGCGGTTATGTCTTTTACGCTAAACAGCGAAATGAAGATGGAGAGCTACCGTCAGCAGATGAGGCAAAAGATATAGCTATAAAGTACCTGAAGAAATTGGGCATATATGAGGACAGTTTGCAAGTTTCGAACGTGGTGGAAAGAACATTGACAGATGCTTCGGGCAGTGCGGAAATCACGAAAAGAAACATATACTTTATTCGCAAACCTAGCGGTAACTTTGACCCTAGGACTGAAGTCGAATGGATAAGGGTTCAAGTCGGAAGTAAGGGAAATATTGATGTCGTATCCGTTAACCAAAAGGAGTTAGAGGAAATCGGCGTGTACCCGATAATAAGCAAAGAGGAAGCTATAGAAAAAATGCGGAAAGGCGAAGGTGCTATAGCTTCGGATAAGAGCAAAGCCGATAAGGCATTCGTTAAGGAGGTTAGATTGACTTATTTCGATAACGGTCCTTTTTCCTTTATTAACGATACGCTGCAACCGGTATATATAATAAGCGGAACACTGGATAAAGTGGATTCTCAAGATCATTTTACCGTTCAAATAAGAGCCATTCCAGATGAATATGTGGTAGACGGCAATCAAGAGCATGAGAAAGAATTGCCGACCAATAATAAGGAGTTTGCTTTTATAAAACCGGATCAGATAGTAAATGTGGTTAACGGTCAAGAAAGTATCATAAGTGATAATGAGGTGGCTGGCAATATATTGAATTCCATAGAAACGATATTAACAAAGGGCAACGGCAGAATAAGCAGTTACGGTGATGTTAGTAACATAAGATATAAGGTAACGAAGGACGAAAACAAAAGTCGTTTTATAAAATTGATATACAACTCTCCGCAAAGAATTAGCTTACAGGCAGGCGAAAATGAAAAATATGGCTTGCAAAAAAGTGAAAGGGATAAATTCGATAATGTGGCCATACCCGTAAATGAAATCCTGGTATTTTATGACGATACTAATCTTAAGAAAGTATCAGTATTGGGAGATAAAGTAGGTTTAATAATAGAATTAAAAGACGATAAAGCCGTAAAACAACTGCGAAATATTGTTCAGTAATGCAATGTCAAAAGGCTGTACAGACAGGTACAGCCTTTTTGCCTATCGGGATACTATTCACGCTGGGCTTGACGAGCCATCGTCTAGCATTTCTTTTTTCCCCTTGTTGATCAATTCTGCTGTTAGTGAAGCACTCCTTTGTTTATAAACTACTGTTGATATTTTTGTATCTTTGACCGTAAAGCATGATCTCTGTTTTTATTTATAATGAGTTTCATTAGCCAATGATATCGTTATTTATTATCAATTGATAAAACGAATCATACATGTATGTTACACATTACCGATAAGATGCATATAATGAAAGAGTTACTTATTTCAGTTGATAAAGAGGGCATTGGATGAGCGTATATAAAGAGGTAAAAAAGGTCAACGTTATAGTGCTGGTGCTCAATCTTTTGGTGGCCTTTGGGAAGATAATAGTGGGCTATGCGATAAATTCCATGAGCATGGAGGCCGATGGCTTTCATTCCCTGACCGATGCATCTTCCAACATAATAGGCTTGATAGGCGTGTATCTCTCTTACAAGCCACAGGATAAAGAACACCCATATGGCCATAGAAAGATAGAAACCCTAGTAACGTTGGTAATAGCTATTATGCTATTTGCCATATGCTACGAAATCTTCTCCGCGGTTATGGGAAGATTCAACCGTCCTACGACGGTTGAGGCCAGCATATTTGGTTTTTTGGTAATGCTAATAACCATAAGCATCAATATGTTTGTAGCTGCCTTTGAAAGGCATAAAGGTAAAGAATTGGGGAGCGATTTCCTCATATCAGATTCAATGCACACCAGCAGCGATATATATGTATCATTGTCGGTAATATTGAGTCTGGTTTTCACCCGCCTTGATATACAATGGGCTGATATAATTGTAGCTTTGTTTATCGGTCTGATGATAGGTCGGGCCGGATACAAGATACTGTGCTCGGGGATCAAGGTGCTTCTGGATACTGCTGTAATCGATGCCGATGAGATCGCCGCTTTGGTGGAACAGCAGGAAGGCATCAAATCATGCCATAAAATAAGGACCAGGGGCAAACAGGATGATATAAGCGTGGATCTCCACGTACTAGTCGATAAAGACATGCATATATACGATGCTCATAAACTGGCCGATGCCATAGAAGCCAAGCTAAGGGAGGAATACAGCGGTATCACCGATGTTACTATTCATATAGAACCGAGCTGATACCGCAGCTTTATTACGGTGGATGGAAAAAGCTCAACCGAACGGAAAAAGAATCGCAGCGGGCGGTGCTCAGAGGCTGCCCCTGCGCCTTATCAGCTTGCATATGCGGTATAAGAGCCGTGCATAATTTTCAGAAGTATTTATGATTTCTTTGCTACATTTCAAGTGCTCATTTGCCATGGCTTTGGGATCGGAAAGGTACATAGCCAGAAGGCCATCCACCACCATTCTATGGAATGATGCCTCATTTAGACGTGCGATAGCATTCAGCGATGCCGTATAGAAACGTTTTAGGTGTTTTTCGCAATCCTGGTTATCGTTATAGTAGCTGACGAAATTGAGATCTCCGTTTTCAGCATCGTCGTATAGGTCAATATAATAATCGAGTAGTATATGTAAACCGCATATCCATGGGAAATATGCATCGTATATCCCTTGGACGGTTTCGGCACGGAGGTTTGTATCAAAAGCGCATGCCACCAGTACGAATATGCCCAAAGTTGAACCACTTGCTGCGGCGAATTCCCACCAATTGAGCTTGGGATAGCTGGAGTCGATATGCACGGCTGACCACTTGATCAATTTATCTTCCCTGATGTCATGTGTCAGATGTTTATAGACCTGCAGATCGGAATAAATTCCAACCAAATACAATATCTTATCTTTAATTACGTCATATGCCGGTATAAGATTTATAACATTTTTGCACTCCTTTACAAGATATCTAAGATAACCTCCATCTTGGCTGTACGGATAATAGCTGTAATAGTCGCTATATTGCTCGTCGGGCAGAAGCGCATCGGTCATTGCCAGATGTAAATTTCTAAATGCTGTTTCATCGAATATGCCACTCCTGTCGCATAGATTATCCAAATAATCGCTTATAGTCTGATAAGCCACTATAAATTTTATCATTTTATCCCCGTCGGTATGTGGATAAAGTGCATAAATACTTCCGCCCTGACAATGAAATTTTTTTGTGGCTATGCTGTCCAGGGCTTGTTTGGATAACATTTTATCAGGTATATGCCGGGCTATGCCTGCATATACTTCCAATTGTTTATCAACCAAAGGAAATACGTTGAATATGAAATCATATATTTTGCGGGACTTATATAAAAATTCTCCCGGAGCCAATATTCCATCACCTAAACGCCGCGAGAAGGCCCTGCCTTTAGGCGCTATTCCTTTCTTTTCGTATTGCCAACCTGGGTTTCTTTGCAGTACACGCATATTTAGTCTCTGCGGTTTGGCAAAGTTTATACTTAGGTGTAAAGCGCGAACCAGCTAAAATTCAGCCTAGCAAAAGAAGCGAACAGCAAATAGGCATCATTGTTTGTGTGCATTAATTGATCTTATCGCATAATTTGATTACCATATCATCGGTTACCTGTTCGAAATCTTTATAAAATTGCCCTACGGCGTAGAAGGTATCGGGCTCATGAAGGCATATCACTTTATAACGCCTTCTTAGTTCCTTTAGGGTTTCGCGCGGGGCTACCGGTACGGCTATTATTATAGCCGCAGGTTCTTTGCTTTGTATGCTGTGGAGTGCCGCTTTTAATGTCATGCCGGTTGCTATACCATCATCGGCTAATATAACAGTTTTATCTTTTAGATCAGGGTAAGGACGATTGCGGCGATAAAACTGCATTCGCCTTTGGCTTTCTTCCAATTGGCGTCTAGTTTCCGCGTCCAGATAATCCGGGTGAACGTGCATAATGTGTATTACTGTTTCATCATAAAAAACCGTACCGTCGGGGGCCACAGATCCGATGGCTATCTCCGGATCCATCGGAGAAGGAATCTTGTGAGGGGCTATTATGTCTAACGGGCAATGCAAGGCCGAAGATATTTGATATGCTATGATAACCCCTCCTCTGGGTATACCTATTACTATAGGGTTTTCAATAGATAACCTCAATAGTTCTTGGGCCAATAGCTGCCCAGCCTGTTCTCTATTATTAAACATCATAATCGAACCGGCTTAAAATGCCGGTCTGCCTCCTCTCTTTTGATGATTTTCTCTTCGAAATGAGCATTTTCGCCAAAATGTTTCACGTGAAACATTTCTACTTGTTTAATACATCCAATATCCTATAAAGATCTTCTGTATCGTAATATTCAATCTCTATCCGGCCTTTTCGTTTTCCCGATACTATATTTACTTTGGTACCTAACATGCGTGACAGGGAATCTGCATATTCCTGAAATGGTATGTAGGAGTCTTTATTGCGCTTATCCGAGCGATTGTGCTCTTTATTTTGATGCTTTATAAGTTCCTCGAGTTCACGCACCGTAAGCCCTTTTTCTACTGCTGATTTGGCTAAGTTTTGTTGCAACTCCTCCGACTCAACCGATAGTAGAGCGCGGGCATGGCCTGCCGACAAAAGACCTTCCATCATCATGTCTTGCACACTTTGCGGTAAATTGAGCAGGCGTATGGTGTTGGCTATGGCTGAACGGCTTTTGCCGACGCGCGCAGCCAGTTCTTCCTGAGTAAGGTCGAAGTCATCTATTAACGTCTTCAAGGCCATAGCTTCCTCAATAGGGTTTAGATCCTCTCTTTGAAGGTTTTCTATAAGCGCTATCTCAAGAATCTCTTTGGTATTGAATTCCTTTACTATGGCGGGAATAGTTTTCAAGCCGGCTATTCTGGCAGCACGCCAGCGTCGCTCACCTGTTACGATCATATAACGGTCGTCGACGGGTTTGACGGTTATAGGTTGTATTACGCCATATTGCTTTATGGACTGAGCCAATTCGCTCAACGCATTTTCATCGAAGACCTTACGTGGTTGCAAGTCGTTGGGGTCTATATCTGAGATACGCAGCTCCTGGATCTCATGCTCGTCCGTTTCATTTATAGATTCGGGTATTAAAGCTTGAAGGCCTTTGCCCAATGCGCGTTTAGGCATACTTATATCACCTCCTCATCTTCAGTGGCCTCTATGACCTCTTCGGCCAAATCGGTGTAAGCCTCGGCTCCCGTACATTTCGGGTCGTACAGGATAATAGGCAGACCGTAGCTTGGCGCTTCACCTAGCCGTACATTACGCGGTATGATGGTCCTATATACCTTGCTGCGAAAGTATTTCTTTACCTCATCTACCACTTGTATAGATAAATTGGTCCTGGCATCGAACATGGTGAGCACCACACCCTCTACTTCTAACGAAGGATTTAAATGTTTTTGAACCAATTTTACGGTATTCATAAGCTGGCTCAAGCCCTCCAGTGCATAGTATTCGCATTGTATGGGAACCAGTACTTTGTCGGCTGCCGTCAGAGCATTTATAGTGAGCAATCCGAGGGATGGCGGGCAGTCCACCAGAATGAAATCATATTGCTGCTTAATCGGTTCCATGGCAAACTTCAGGCGCTGTTCCCTGGACAACACCGATACCAGTTCGATTTCCGCGCCGGCTAGCTGTATATTGGACGGTATTATGGATAAGTTTTCAACATTGGTCGGAACTATGGTTTCTGTTATATCCATATCGTTTATTAAGACATCGTATATAGATTTTTCTACTTTTGCCTTATCCACGCCAAGCCCGCTGGTAGTATTGCCTTGAGGATCAATATCTATGGTCAGCACCTTTTTGCCTGCCACAGCCAGACAGGCGCTAAGGTTGACGTTAGTGGTAGTTTTCCCCACGCCGCCTTTTTGGTTAGCGATAGCTATTATTTTAGACATATCTTCCATCTCCAATTAAATATCACATTACAATTATACATTATTTAAGCTATTAATGAAAGATATATTATTACTCGACCTTCGATTCGTAATATATGATTGGTGACAGTTCAGATGTCTCACAGGCTGGGTAACTGATTAGCCTCTGGCTCATGTGTTTCGGATATCGGTGAAACTAGAGCTCGTTTCGGGAATTTCCAAAGCGCCGATAACTTTTTGCTACCTTGTTATTTTAGGGCGGGACCATCTTTAACATTGTTTAGATAATTCAGTTACGCTGGGAAATTCTAATCCTACACTTCGCTAAGTTTCACCAGATATCCTCCACAAAATCGCCTTGAGGCTAATCGTTACCGTCGCCCACGTGCAACGGTACCCGAATAGACAACATGATTGAAACAGGCGATATAAAGCAACGCAAATGATATAAAGCCTACACCCGCTACAGGCTTGACATATATACCTCGCTACGGCTGTGAAGCTGGACCACTACGCAATCAAAGATTGCTGTGGTCCTACGCTTCAAAAGCCCGCTCAGTATATATGTCAAGCCTTATGCCACGTAATGATTGCGTACTTACAATTCGTTTCGCTTGAGCAAGCTAACGCCGGCAATTCGCTATGCAATATTTCAAGGCGTTCTCCGGCTTTATATCATTGCATGCGCTAAACTTACTATATTACAAATCGAAGTTACTCAGCGCAGGGGGACAAAAATCCGCTATAGTTGTATCAAACGACAGCTATAGCGGATTTTTGTTTCTTTAGGCGATAAACTATTGCTTGGCTATGCAAATGGTTATTTCCACTACATCGTCTTTTTCTTGTTGATCATAAGTTACGTTTAGGCCGCTATCGCTTATACTGCCTATAAGCTGCTTTAAACTGTTTATGAACAGCCGTATATCCTTATAAGCCCTTATCATCCGGCCTTTGTGCAGGCTTATATTTTGAGGTTGCGGCTGACACAGCTTGTCCACCATTCTATCCACAAGTTCCTCGGTTTTTTTAACATTTAGTCCTTTATCGATTACCTGTTTTAATGCATCGATTTGTAAATCCGGATCCGGGAGGCGCAACAATGCCCTTGCATGGCGCTCGGTAAGATTGTTTTCCACAATCATTCGTTTGACCTCGACGGGCAGCTTGAGCAAACGCAGCTTATTGGCAATGGTCGATTGATTCTTGCCGATACGTGCGGCCAATTCTTCCTGAGTCATATTATGATCCTTGAGCAGGCTGTAATAGCCCTCAGCTTCCTCGATAAAATTCAGGTTCTCTCTTTGGAGGTTCTCTATCATAGCCAACATGGCAGAGTCTTCTTCCAAAGCATCCAGCACTATAGCTGGTATTTCTGTCAGATTTATCATTTTACAAGCCCTTAGCCTTCTTTCTCCCGCTATAAGCTCGTAAGAAGAAGTGCCCATACGACGCACCGTTATAGGTTGAAGCAAACCATATTGTTTTATGGACTGGGCCAACTCATCCAGAGAAGCCATATCGAACTCTTTGCGCGGTTGATACGGATTAGGCCTTATAGCGTCTATGGGTATCTTTAGTATAAGCGAATTGTCATATGCGTTGTCGCCCCCCTTTGGTTTATCCCTTATAACCCCTTTTAATGATAACATGGTAAACACCTCCATATTATATATTCTACATAAGATTGAAAAATCCTTCTTTTAGGCCGAATTTTTTTATTTTAAGCTTTTACAGGCGATTAGGTTAATATATGACTATATATATGCAAATATCGCAAGATATCGTGGATTTTCGATATAATTCGCATAAAATCGAGCGTTATTCCACCCAAAATCGGCGAAATTTCGATGGGGTTGTCCCCACTAACTTTTTGAAGTCCCTTATATAATTATTGGCATTAGTGAAGCCTACAGCCAAAGCTATCTCATTTATGCTCATATCTGTATCTCTCAATAATCTTTTGCTTTTGTCAATTCTGTATCTGATCAGGTATTCGTGAGGGCTGGTAGAGGTATAACCTTTGAATATCCTAGAAAAATGAAACGGGCTTAAATGCACGGCTGATGCTATATCCGATAGATCTAACGGTTGATGGTAGTGGTTTCGCATATAATCTATGGCATTGTTTATTATTTCGGTATAATGTTGATATTGTCCCACATAGAACTTCTGTGAGTGGATAGCAAGGCAGGTCATTATACGCATTATGAGCATGGACAACTTTATATCGGCTTGAAAATCAGTGCCATTTATTGTATTGCGTATATCGCTCATAACATCGGTGATCTCCGAGGTATCATCTAAATGAATTATATTTAGACCGGAACCGTTTATTATATCGAAATAAGGACGACACCCTGAGCCGGCAAAATGCATCCATTGAAATTCCCAATAACCTTCCGGACCGGTACCGTAGTACTGCAACTCGCGACAGTCTATAAAGAAAATATCGTTTTTGTATAATGTGCGCCTTTGTCCGCGATATTCCAAAAATCCACACCCATCTACAGTATTTATTAAAAGGAAATCTTCTTGGCCTTCCCTTCTGGTAAAATAGCCGGCTTTGGCCTTGAAATAGCCCCATACATTCAGGTAAAACGGTAATTGGAGAAAGGCCGCGGAAGGCGTATATGGTATTGACTCGGAATCAGCGCTGAAATTCAACTTAAAATCTATCATATATTTCACCCCGACAGCAAAAAAAGTATATTTTCCGACAATAATAGATGATGACGCAGAACACTAAAGTATTCTATAATACAATTATATTATAAATTGGTATGAAAGGATAGTGGGTATTTATGAACGCCAGGGAGAGATGGTATAATACGTATCATTACAAGAACGTGGACAGGGTGCCTAATTATGAATTCGGTTACTGGGACGAGACCTACGATGTATGGCATAAGCAAGGATTACCTGAATATATCGACAATGAGGCTAAAGCTAACGAATTCTTTGGGTTTGACTATAAGGAAGAAGCGCCGATTAACGTGGACCTTTGCCCCCATTTCGAATATACCGTATTGGAGGAGACCGAAACGCATTTAATTATACGCGACGTAGACGGTGTAAAGTGCGAGGTTAAAAAGGATGGCACGTCATCAATACCGCATTTTTTAGAGTTTCCGATAAAAAGCCGCCAGGATTGGAATGAATTCAAAAAGCGTCTGGATCCGTCATCTCCGGCCAGATATCCGTCAAATTGGGAAGAATTGAAACAAAAATGGGCTAACCGGGATTATCCGCTCGGCATACATTTTGGCAGTTTATTCGGGCGGCTCAGGGATTGGATGGGCCTCGAGAATATAGCTGTCATGATGTACGATGATCCGGTACTCATCGAGGATATGATGGAACACCTTACCGAATTGTCATTGAGCGTGATGGAGAAAGCGTTAAATGAGGCACAATTCGATTTTGCTTCGGGTTGGGAGGATATGGCTTATAATCACGGGCCCATGATATCTCCCGCTATGATAAAGAAGTATATGGTGCCGCGATACAAGCGCATAACCGATGTGCTGCACAAGCACGGTATAGATGTGATATATGTGGATTGCGACGGAGACATCAACGAGATGGTACCGCTTTTTCTGGAAGGCGGTATAAATTGCATGTTCCCGATAGAGGTCAACAGCGGAACCGATCCGGTGGAATTAAGGCGCAAATACGGTAAAGATATATTGTTGCTAGGTGGCGTCAATAAGATAGAATTGGGTAAAGGCAAAAGAGAGATAGAAAACGAAATAAAGCGTATAGCTCCGGTAGTGGAAGAGGGAGGCTATATACCGCATGTAGATCATCGGTGCCCTCCAACGGTGTCATACGAAAATTATTTATACTATTTGGAGCTCAAACGTAAGGCTTTTTGCAGCTGATGTATTTAAGTCCGGCATATTTTACGATATGCCGGACTTAATACTATATCAACGCGCCTATCACACCAGTTATGACGTTGTGCTCGTAGAAAAACCGAGCAAAGGCTGAGGATTCAATAGCGTTCAACAAAAAGCCTACCGGCATGACTATCACAGCGACATCCAATAAAGCAAATATTACCATTATTATCAATATACCGCGGAGAGCGCCCAGACCAAGACCAGCCACACCATCTAACTGCCTTAGTACGGGCAGATCGGTTATATGACGTGCTACTGATATAACTATCCCTATAATTACTCGTAAACCTATCAATATGATGACGAAGCTTATTATATTCAGTATTATATTTCCGAACATCACATCGAAATATTTACCAAGTTCATTGCTTCCCAATTGATGGAATACTTCAGTGTTGGCATTATCTGCTAACAAATTACCCATAAAAGATGGCAATCCATGCTGTTCCATGATATCCTTTATAACATCGGGATTCACCGATGCGGGAGCAGCGTGTTTCAAGGCAGCAGTGGGTATTTTAGATGATCCTTCGGCGTAGTATATAATAGTATCCAGTAAATGAAACCTGTTGTCCAAATATTGGGACAATCTGGGATAGAATATCAATGCGCCGAGCCACGATATAAAAAACCCTGCTATATTAAGTACAGCTACTACAAAACCTTGGTACATACCGGCCAAAGCGCTTATGCCTATGACCAACAATATGGCCAAATCTATGTAATTCATATAAATTCCCCTATAATATAATTATTTTGTATTATAATGATATTATTAATTGCCGCTGCGGTCAATGGATTTTTTTGTATTTATAGTAATTTATAAGACAAATGAATTTTTAAGCTGTTATCTGGGCAAACTTAAAGCATCTCAAAGGCATATAAAAGAACGAGGAGAAGACCGGATGTTTTTGGACAGCACCGAACTATCGATAGATACCAGTAAGCCGCATGCTACTGTGGAATTTACTGATTCATTCGGGTATATGTTTAACAGCTTATATGATAAAAAAAATAGAGATATAATAATACTGTGCATCGGTACTGATCGCTCTACAGGGGATTGCCTGGGTCCGCTCATAGGGTATAAGTTGCAGATGCTCAGATATAGAAATATACATGTGCACGGCACGCTTCATAGCCCCGTACACGCCAAAAATCTGCACGAAACATTGAATATGATCCAAAGCGCATACATAAAGCCGTTTATTATAGCCATAGACGCGTGTCTGGGCAAAATGGAACGCATAGGGTATATAAACTTAGGCGCAGGTCAGCTCAAACCAGGCGCCGGTGTAAATAAAGAGCTGCCGCCGGTAGGCGATATGTATATAGCCGGTATAGTCAATATAGCCGGCTATATGGAGTATATGATGCTTCAAAATACACGCTTGAGCATGGTGATGAAAATGGCTGATATAATAACCAATGGTATACAGTATACGTTATGGAAACATGGATATTAGAAATCAACGCTGTTCCATAGCCAGCTTAAGGACCTCCTGCTCCTCATCGGACAGAGCATATGGCGATTGGCCGGCCTTTACAGGTTTGGCAAAGGTGGTAGATGTATTCCTTCCAAAGAGACCTGTAAGTATATAGCCATCATTCAGCCCATCCAATAAGGCTATAGAAAAGCTTTGATCGCTGCCCATCTCATCAAAGGGATTATAGCGTATCACGGCCACTTTTTGAACACATCGCAGTATGCGCCTGTCGAGCTGCTGGCTGTGCTGCTTTAATTCTTCTATGGTTTCCATAGCTCCTTCTATCCTGGCAAAGTATTCTTCCAAAAGAGCTTCCAGGTTTTTGTTATCGCTTCCGCGCATGAGACGGCGATATTTCCTGAGCAATTTGCCAGTCCGGATGGTATTGGTTACTAAAATCATAAGGGTTATAAGCATCAATAAAGACAATATAAGCAATATAATGCTGCTATGTAGTTCAACAAAATCCAAAATATAATTCACTGCTGCAATCCTCTCCTATTAAACTCTACACTTATGAATTATACACCAACGATATACCTTTAGAAAAGTGGCAAATGAAACATTGACAATCAAAATACCGGTGTGATAGGATGCAAGCTATAAGGTGATAGGAGGATGAATTATCATGAAGATGGGTTTCAGGTGGTTCGGAAAGGAGCAAGACAGCGTAACGCTTGAGCAAATAAGGCAGATACCCGGCATGGACGGCGTAGTGACCAGCCTCATGGATATACCGGTAGGAGAGGTTTGGCCGCTGGAAAGGCTTAAATCATTGAAACAGCGGGTAAACGACTATGGCCTACAGCTTGAGGTGATAGAAAGCGTAAACATTCACGAAGATATTAAATTGGGGCTTAATACAAGAGATAAATATATACAGGCGTATATAGAAACCATGGATAACCTCGCGCAAGTAGGCGTAAAAGTTATATGCTACAACTTTATGCCGGTACTGGACTGGGTGAGAACGGAACTGGCAAAGCCTTTGGAAGACGGATCCACTACTATGGCATATAAGGATGAACATGTTTATAAGATAAACCCTCAGGATCTGGCAGCGCACGTCGATGAGCAAACATACGGCTTTGACCTGCCCGGATGGGAACCGGAAAGGTTGAAAGAGATATCGGCTGCTATAGATATGTATAAGAATGTCAGCGAACAACAGTATTGGGATAATATAAAGTATTTTCTGGACAGCGTCATACCATATGCGGAAAAATACGATATAAAACTGGCTATACATCCCGATGATCCACCATGGCCTATATTTGGTTTGCCCAGAGTCATAACCGACAGAGAGAATATACAAAAGTTCCTCAACCTTAATAACAGCCCTTATAATGGCTTGACGTTATGTACTGGATCACTAGGAGCTAACAGGCAAAACGATATACCATCTATTATAAGGGAATTCGGCAGCCAGGGCAGGATTCATTTTGCCCATGTAAGAAATCTTAAATTTGAGCCCGGCAGGGACTTTTATGAAAGCGCACATCTATCGCGGTGTGGCTCACTCGATATTTTCGAGATAGTTAAAGCTTTTTATGATATTAAATTTGACGGCTATATACGCCCTGACCATGGTCGAATGATATGGGGCGAAAAAGGCAGGCCGGGGTATGGCCTGTATGATAGGGCGTTAGGAGCGACCTATATCCAGGGTCTATGGGAAGCAATAGATAAGTTGCATTTCTCTACCGACATTGCAGAAATCAACCTGTAATTGAGAGATATTGTAAATGCAATACATGCGTTTATGAAGTAGATTTCTGCAATGTTTTTCTTAAAATGCCTCTTGCAGCCTATGCAAGGGGCATTTATAATTATCGTGCAATTTGAATTTGAGAGGACGGGATTTGCTTCATGGCTATAAACGCTGGTAATATAAATGAGGTCGAATTAAAAAGCAGTCTAAGAAAAGAAACGGTTAAATCTATAAAGAAGGACTGGCAGTTGTACAGTCTGCTTATATTGCCGATAATCTATTATATAATCTTTAAATATGGCCCTTTGTATGGCAACATTATAGCTTTTAGAAAGTACGTCCCCGGCGGGCCTGTATATGGTACCGATTGGGTAGGCTTCAGATACTTTAAGATGTTTATAACCGACCCTACATTCTGGAATGTATTTAAAAACAACATCATATTGAGCATAGGATCGCTTATATTCGGCTTTCCGTTACCCATTATATTTGCATTGCTTTTAAATGAGCTTAGCAATGGTCTGTTTAAAAGAGTAGTTCAAACCACATCTTATCTGCCTCATTTTTTGTCTGCCGTAATAGTGGCTGAAATAATAATGGAAATGTTATCTCCATCTAGTGGTGTGATAAATATGCTTATAAAAACACTTGGCGGCGAACCTATAAACTTTTTGGCTTCCCCTGAGTGGTTTAGGCCTATATACTGGATTTCGGGCATATGGCAGGAAACGGGATGGGGCGCGATAATTTATCTGGCGGCGCTGTCTAATATAAGTCCCGAATTATATGAAGCCGCGGCTATAGACGGAGCAGGCAGGTGGCAACAAACCGTGCATATCACTATACCAGGTATAATGCCGACCATAATCATATTGCTTATATTAAATATAGGCGGTCTTATGGGCGTTGGATTTGAAAAGATCCTATTATTATATAATCCTCTCACTTATTCTACCGCAGATGTGATATCTACCTACCTCTACAGAATGGGATTGGAGTCCAATAATTTCAGCTATGCTACCGCTATAGGGCTTTTCGAATCGATAATAGGTTTTACATTAGTCACCGTGGCTAACTATATTTCAAGAAAATTGACAGATACTAGTTTGTGGTAATCGGAGGGGGTAAAAGAGATGATAAATAGTTCCAGAGGATATAAGGTTTTTCAAGTGGTAAATGTGTTGATAATGCTTGTAGTTATATTTGTGACGCTGTATCCGTTCATATATCTGGCAGCCATATCATTTAGCAGCGAATCGTACGTATATGCCGGAGAAGTAGCGTTTTTACCTAAGGGTTTCACTACTATGACATATGAAGTCCTTATGAAAGAGAAGGACTTCTGGACGGGCTATAAAAATACGATAGTTTACACAATAGTGGGTACAGCCATATGTCTTTTTATGACCACTATACTGGCTTATCCGCTTTCAAAAAAGCGCTTGAAAGGTAGAGGCATAATACTGGCGTTTATCGTATTCACCATGTATTTCAATGGGGGCCTAATACCTAATTACTTGCTGGTTAAGCATCTGGGTATGCGCAACACAATCTGGGCTATAACAATACCCGGTGCTATAAGTACATACAATATGATAATTATGAGAACATTTTTTGAGGGGTTACCTAATGAATTGGAAGAAGCAGCTATGATAGATGGAATGGGTACGTATAGGATACTTGTCAGTATCATTCTCCCACTCTCCAAACCTATAATGGCTACCATGGCTCTGTTCTATGCTGTAGGGGCGTGGAATAACTGGTTTGGACCTTTCTTGTACTTCGATAAGCAAGAGCTGTTCCCAGTTACTTTATACCTGAGAAATATGATAGCTGGGGCGCAACAAACGGCTGTTAGCAGCGGTTCCAATACCCAAGATCTGGCACAGATTGCTGCTACGGTTAAAGCAGCAACCACCATTTTGACAGTATTGCCCATATTGTGCGTATACCCATTTATACAGAAATACTTTGTGGCAGGCGTAATGATAGGCTCATTGAAAGAATAGCGGAATATTAAACCCGTATGACGGGTTTAATATAAAAAAATGAAAAGGAGAGGTAAAAAGATGAGTAAAGGATTAAAGAACGTATTTATTGCGATTCTGGTGGTTTTCATGTCGCTTAGCCTGTTTGCCGGTTGCGGAAGCGACGACCAGACGGGGACAGACACAGGTGACAGTGAACAGCCGGTGCCAACTGAACAGAGCGATGAAAGCGCTCAGCCGTCTGAAGCCGATGATGATAATGCTTCTTTCCATTCGGAACAGCCGCTGAAATTCAGCTTGCTCTACAGCAGTAATCCGGATTACCCTTATAAAGAGGATTGGTTGCTTTGGAAGGCCATCAAGGATAAGACTAACGTGAGTTTTGACGTTACGGTAGTACCTATGAGCGATTATGCTCAAAAGAGGAGCTTGCTTATAAGTACAGGTGATGCTCCGTATATCATTCCAAAAACATATCATCCCGATGAAGTACAATTTATCCCGTCAGGGGCTATATTGCCTGTAAGCGATTACGTCGATAAGATGCCTAACTTTTCAAGACAAGTTAAAGAGTGGGGTTTAGAGGATGAGATAAACACGTATAAGCAAAGGGACGGTAAGTATTATCTGCTGCCCGGGCTCCATGAGATCTTAACGCCGGATTATGGCATAGCTATGAGGACGGATATCTTAGAAAAGAATAATATACCGTTACCCAATACATGGGATGAAATGTATGAGGCATTGAAAAAGCTTAAGCAGTTGTATCCCGATACCTACCCGCTGTCCGATCGTTATCAGGCTAAGAGCCTGCTCAATATAGCTGCCCCGACGTTCGGCAAAGCTGCAGCGGGTTGGGGGGCCGGCGATGGGGTATATTATGACAGGGATAATGATAAATTTATATTCTATCCCACCACCGATGACTATAAGAACTTCCTCGCTTATTTCAATAAATTGATAAAAGAAGGGCTTATGGATCCGGAAAGCTTCACGCAGAACGATGACCAGGCCATACAAAAATTTGTGACAGGTAAATCATTTGCCATAAGCGCAAACTCACAACATCTGACAGGACTGAGAAAGACCATGGATGAAACAGTGGGAAAAGGCGCTTATGAGGTCAAAAAGTTGATACCTCCAGCTGGACCGGCAGGACCAGTGATAACTGGTAGCCGTCTCGAAAACGGCATAATGATATCCAGCAAAGCCAAAGACGACCCGAATTTCGAACAGCTGTTGAAGTTTATCGATTGGCTTTGGTATAGCGACGAGGGACAAATCCTATGCAAATGGGGCGTAGAAGGTACAACGTATAAACGAACGGCAGATGGAAAATTTGAGTTAATGCCTGATATAACCTTCCAGTGGATGAATCCGAGCGGGACAAAAGACCTGAGAAAGGACTTCGGTTTCGGTAATGGTGTATTTATCCTGATGTACGGCGGGCCTAAATATTTGGCCGAATCCTATATGAGCCCCGAAGACCTCGAGTTTGTCAGCGAGGTTAATTCCAAAAGAGAATTGCTGCCATCTGCTCCGCCTATTTTATACGATGAGGGCGAACGTGAACAGGCCAATATGCTGAGCACGCCGCTGATGGATTACGTAGAATCCATGACGCTTAAATTTATACTTGGCGATGCATCGCTTGAATCAGATTGGGATAAATATGTGCAAGATTGCAGACAAAAGGGCAGCGATAGGTTAGTGGAACTGGCTAACAAAGTATATCAGAATACAAAAGATGTATTGAAGTAGAAGATACTTAAATAAGGCGGCACAAGTGGCCGCCTTATTTAAGTCCTCACGAAACATCCGTATCATTTTTGCGGCTATCTCTATACTGCGAAGGATTGACGCCTTCATACTTCTTAAAAAGTCTAAAAAATGTACTATAATTGGTGAATCCGATCATTTGTCCTATTTGGTTTACGCTTAGGTCGGTATCTGTAAGCAAATTTTTGGCTTTTTCTATCCTGAATGTCGTCAAATACTCATGGAAGCCAACGCCTAATGTTTCCTTAAATAGCCTTGAAAGATATTTGGCCGATGTGTTAAATCTTTCGGCTATTTGCTCTAAGTATATGTCCGCCTGATAATTCGATTCAATATACTCTACTACTTTATTTATATCTATTTTTCCGTTGCCGGCGGTGATATCAAGCATTCTGTCCGCTATTAGCCTTATATACATGTTGATTTCGTTAATAGATAAAAGCTCTATACCGGACTGAAGGTCCATGTATTCATTTCCCATTAATTCTTTTACGCTTAACCCCTTATTTTCCGCTACTCGAAGCATGGTATTATATAAGCTCAGGTAAAATTGTCTTGTAACATTTTGCGGAAGATCGGCCTGAAGATTTTTTTCTATTAATAAATTCAGGAACGATATCGCTTCTTGTTTGTGAGGGGTTAGAAGATAGTTATATAATTTGTTTTCATCGCGTATTGAGTATTGATAATTGGAATAATCCATTATATCGGAGTAAACCTTCAGTTTGTCATCATTTGATGAAGGTATAGAGGACAATGCGCTCACAGCTTCTTTGTATGACTGGTTCATACCGATATAACCAGAAAAAGCACGTCCCATGCCGATTTTAATATTCAAAAGATCAGCGTCATAATTAAATAGATCTATCATATGGCGCATATTAGGCAATATGTTATCGATGTCGTTTTCATCGGCCATATTTATCACAATACCTATCGTATTTCTTGCGAGATTTAATGCATAGGAAGTATAATCTTTGAGAGCGATTTCGTCAAATAATTTTGCTATACCCTTTCTTACGGTTAAGTATTCATCATTGTTGTAGGAATTATAAAATTTATCGCTGAAATTCAATTCTGTTACAGCAACGCAAAAGTATTGGTATTTAAAGTTTAGATTATCGTTGCTTATAAAATCTTTAATATCATCGTCCAATAAAAAATCGTCTTTTGTCAGTATTTTGATAAGATATTGTTCAGATGCAAACGGTAGTACCATGGATAAATCCTGCCTTAAAAAATTATTATCTGACAGTATTTTCGTTATCTGGCTATTTAAATACTCTATCTCATTATCATTTGCAGCTTGTTCTTCGATATCATTTTTGGCGAGTATATCAACCAGATTATTTATAGGGCTATATATTTTTACGCTCATGAAATAAGATATAATTAAAGAACCTAAAACACCGAATAGAATGAATAAATAAGCCAGCAACCTTATATTTGATAGCTTTTGGTAGAAGTCGTTATAAGGTACAGAAGCTACGTAGATGAAGTCATTGAATTTAGCAGAATCAGAATGAAAGTTTATAATCAAATGTTTATTGCCGTCTATAGTATATTCAAAGAAATTATTGTAATTTTTGATTATATTCGGCATTAAATTGCCGTTGCTGGTCATTAAATTGGCCAAATGCATATCTGTAGACGAAAATACTGTGCCGTCTGAGCTTACTATAGCTATTTGACTGCTATCTATGAACCTATATTTGTTTATTAAACTATTTAGCTTATTTACGCTTATATTAACGACTAGCAGGTTGGGGGATTTGAGGCTTTCGATAGCAGAGGTTACAAACGGTATTACCGTCCTTTTATAAGAAACGCCGTTCGAGCTATCTTCCAAGATGCTGGGTTTCAGCATTTGGTAGGAAGTAAAATTATTAGTAAAATTAAACCAGAATTTTTGAGGATATTTATCGTATTTAGCCACCCTGGAATAAAAGCCCTCCGCGTCATAGCTGCCGTTGGTATCTATAACTTTGTTGCTGCTTTTGTGAAGGATGTATACGCTGTCGATTAAATCTTTGGTGGACTTGAATTTAATTAAATTATTTTTGACAGCCTGAATTTTATAGCCATCGAGCGGCGTTAATTCATTATCCGAGTAAAATACATCATAAAAATTGCTATTCAAAGATAAAAGGAAGGTCGTATTCTGTATCTCGCTCAATGCTTTGTCTATATCGTCGGCTAATGCGGATAAATTGGATATATAATTGGACTCCAATTCCTTCTCAAAGGAGCTTTTATAATTGTTATATATAAAAAAAGTAGATATAAGCATTATGGTTACAGGAATCAAGAAATAAAAATAAATTAACCTGAAAAAATGCTTTTTGCCTATAACCTTCATATGGTCTTTGTTCTTAAACTTAATCATTCATTCTCCACTCTCCCCTTCTTTACAAATTATAATATTATTTCGTCGTAAAATCAATTCAGATACTGTTGTGTTGTTATTATTCTATGATATTGTCATAGTAAAATTATTCTGCGATAATGTCATTATGAGGAGAGAGGAACAGTATTGTATGACAGAGAGCGAAATGCAAAAACTTGTTGTTATTAATAAAGTCATCGATGGGACGTTAACCGCAAGTGAAGCTGCGCAGGTTTTAGACCTCAGTGTTCGTCAAATATTTAGACTTAAGAAGGGGGTTAAAGAACAAGGTGCGTCTTTCGTTATTCATAAGAACAGAGGCCGTAAACCTGCTAATGCTTTAAGCGATGAGCTAGTAAACCATATCCTCACTTTGAGGAAGGAACAGTATTTTGATACGAATTTCTCTCATTTTAGAGATTTGCTTGAGGATGATAAGGGTATTATTCTTAGTAATTCCTCGGTTTATAGAATCCTTGATAAGGCCGGTATTCAAAGCCCTAGAAAGCATAGACGCCCTCGTAAGATTCATGCTAGAAGGGAACGTATGCCTCAGGCTGGCATGTTGGTGCAAATCGATTGCACCTCTTTTGAATGGATTCCTTCTGTAGGTAATATGGCTCTCCACGGTGCCATAGACGATGCCACCGGTCAGGTCCTCGCGCTCTATTTTACTGAAAACGAGTGTATGAATGGCTATTTTGAGCTCATGCGTACCATCATTGGCCAATATGGTATCCCTATATCTCTATATGCCGATAAGCATACTATATTTGCTTCTCCTAATAAGGGTAAAATCTCTATCGAGGAGCAGCTTGAGGGTAAAGTGGTAAATGAAACCCAGTTCCAAATGGCTATGAGTACATTGGGTATATCTATCATTAATGCCAGGTCCCCTCAGGCTAAGGGCCGCGTAGAGAGGCTATGGAATACTTTGCAGGATAGGCTCAGGGCAGAATTGAGGATTTATGGCATTGATTCTATGGAAAAGGCCAATGAGTTTTTGCCTAAGTTCCTGGAGAGATATAATAAAAGGTTCGCCATAGAGCCTCAAGATCCCGAGCCTGCTTTTAGAGAATCACCGCCGGATATCGACTTAGATAATATACTTTGTGTTAAGTTATCTAGAAAAGTTGATAATGGCGGCGTATTTTCTCTACACAGCCAATATTATCAAGTTGTATGTGATGATGGCAAAACCGTTGCACCTATCGTTCCTAGAGCTAAGATAACGGTTCTTACCAGCCCCAGGATAGGTATACGGTGCAGTATGGCAATAATATATATGCTGTGAAAAAGCTCGATGAACCGCCTAAGAAAGCTCAGAAAGCTAATAAGGCAAGTTCATCGAGCACAGCTAAGCCTTATAAGCCTTCTCCCACTCATCCTTGGAAACAAGGTTGGCAGAAGGCGCCATCATATTGGTATGAGGAATCAGACAGAGAGATTTTAGAGGCTCTGTATAATTCCTCACGCGCCTGGCACTAGCCAGTATTAAGGCTTACAGCCTAATTATATAATAGCTGCGAAATGAACGTGCGTCAAGGGCAAGCGGAGCTTGTTTATTTTACCCTTTACGCACGGGAATGGAGCAGCTAGAATTTAGCAAAGCAGTAAGCCTTAAGATAGTATTATCTTTTTTGCTCATTTGGTGGTAATATATGTTCTCATATCATATTAATGTAAGTTGCTAAAGTTATATAACCAGCTTACTGTAATATAATCTATATTTAATGTTCCAATTATAGTAAATCTATGCCTCGTTATGAAATTTTCGCTGAATAAATATCAGCCATTTACTATGACATTTTCGCTGACTATTGACATTCAGATACTGTTGTGTGTAACATAGCTGAATAGTCATATATTACGACCTCGGCGTCTGTAGGAAGCCAAATTTTACTCTTGACGAAAGGATAAATAAAGGCTATACTATATACTGTGATGAGCGCCTGTAGCCCAATTGGATAGAGCGCTTGGCTACGGACTAAGAGGCTGGGGGTTCGAATCCCTCCAGGCGCACCACTAAATATCTTTGCATTATGGGCACTATTATTCAGATAATGTATCGTTAAAGAGTATAAGCTGGCATAGCTCAATCGGCAGAGCAGCTGATTTGTAATCAGCAGGTTAAGGGTTCGAGTCCCTTCGCCAGCTCCATAAAATAGGCATTCTTAAAGGGCGGCATTTAAAATTAGCCGCCCTTTGCAAACATTTTGCAAACATCCATTTACTGGAGTAGCGTCTCCAGCTTTTTTATTGCATCTTTTTGAAGGTCTACGGATACATGCGAATACAAATCCATTGTGATCCCTATCTGTGAGTGGCCAAGCCTTTCGGATATAACTTTCATATTTACGCCGCTGGCAAGCATGAGGCTGGCGTGAGTATGACGCAGATCATGAAAGCGTATCATGGGTAGCTCTGGTGTAATAGCCAATATCTTATGGAACTTCTTGCTTACATAATCTGGTTCTTTAAAATGGCCGTCCTCCCATACACTGATATATCCTTCATAACTGCTATCATATGCGGATCCAAGAAGTATTTTATTCTCTGCTTGTTTCTTTTTCTCCTGCTTTAGCAGCTCAATTATATTTTGAGGCAAGGCTACAATGCGGATACTGGTATCTGTTTTTGGTTCCTTAAATATTAGTTTTTTGTTTACACGTTGAGCAGTACGCCGGACCATGCAAGTACCGTCTTTGAAACTAATATCTTCCCATTTTAGGCCGCATATCTCGCCTTCGCGCATCCCTGTATATATAGCGAGCATGACATGAAGAAATATAGGAGAATTACTCAATACTTCTTCAGCCTTTTTGACATCTTCTATATCCCACACTTTCATTTCTGTATTACGTTTCTTCGGTGCATCAACAGCATCACACGGATTTTTGCTTATATATTGCCACTTTACCGCCTGTTTTAATGCTTGACGCAGCAATCTATGATGGTAATTTATTGTTGTATCAGATAACTTACTTTCTTCTTTGAGCATATTGTAATAACGCTGTATTGTAATAGGTTTAAGCTTTGCAAGCTCAATATGCCCCAAAATCGGCTTAAAATATAGTCGTACAGTGTCACTGTATGACTTATACGTTTTCGGTGCCAGTTTAGGTTTGCAATATACTTCTAACCACTCATCGAGAAATTCGCCAATTGTCATATTTGTTGGTCTGACGTATTCACCTTTCTCGATTTCGGCCAATAGCAGGTCAAGTGCTTTCTCTGCTTCTTTTTTGGTTTTGTAGCCGCTGTACCATTTTTGCTTACGCTTGCCATTTTCGTCATTTCCGACGTCTACGACAATACTGTAAGTCGATCCTCTTTTACGTATGTGACCTCGCATATCAAGATCCTCCTTTTACTTTTGAGATTAAATCAGCGATCCATGCAATAACAATAACTGCTCCGGGGAAGATGGCCCATGATATTAACATCCATCCCCACCACGGTATCTTTTTCTTTTGTGTAACCTGAGGTAAAGGTGTTGCATCCACATTAACTTTTGCGAGTTTTTCTTTTGGGAACATAGAGAGCACGAATAATATACTGGCAATAACGGTAGCAACAAATATTTCTACAAACATGCGATAGTAATCAATGCGGATATACCAATCCAATTCTCCAGCATTGTTAACATCTTGTGGTGATGCGTTCTGCTTGATTGCCCTTGTTCTAAAATAATGAGAATTACGCCACACAGGCGAATATTCAATATGTTGTATTATATTAACGCCATCCGAACGCGCAAAGAATGATTTAGGCGCAAAGAAGATACATATATTGATGATCACGATGGCATACACAACTAGTATAATCCGCTGTAAATTTGTTAACTTCATCTTTTTCCTTCTTTCTATAATTTGGTTTATGTGTAAACCGCTTAATATGTGGGTACTATTCAGGCTATCTTACGTTACATGTATCCTCGCATATCAAGATCATCCCAATATTAAATTACCAAATTTTAATCATTGACTAAAATTTATAAAGTAGCATATAATATAAGTGAACCACTGAGAGCACGAATGTGCAGTAGGTGGTGTTTTTTATCGAGGATATATTACAAGTCCAAATTCATTTTGGGGTCCAGCCTTAAAGTTAATTCTGTTTCTTATTATTCCTAAGAGATTAGCTATATCGTTAATATTGATTTTATTTGCCACTCTATTTGGCAGTTTACCTTTATTAAAGTTTATTAACACATGTAAATACACTATATATGCTATAGCATCGCTTACCTGCAAAAAGTAAGATTCTTTTGAGTTTTTAGGTAATAGATCTTCAATTATGCGCTTTACTTCCTTATGGTATGGGTTACCATACTTTGAAGGAATATAATTTATTTTTTGTATTTTACGAGTTACTTTACGCATTTTTCCAATCCTTCCTTCATCAGTTATTATTAAAAAATTACATTCGGAGCATATATTATCATAAACACATTTATCGCAGTATTGATTCAAGTCGTTTTCTATACGTTGTGTGCCATAAGTTACTGCGGTTTCTAAGACTCGATAATCTGGTGAGATAATCTTCTTTTTATTTATAATCGTATTTATAATTTTTATATCAAGCGAGGCTATAAAGTTAAATAAATCATATAGGATCTGCTTTTTCTCATTTTCAGTCCAATTGAATTGTCGATAGGGCTTTTTATCAGTTAAAAAGGCTTTAGTATGAAATTCTAATTTAATTGGAAAGCCATAATCTCTCTTGAGCTTTCTTCTAAAGTTTACCATTTTATCATAATTTTGTTTCCAAGATAAATCATGCATATAGATACTGGTTAAAACAAATAATTCAGAAGAATAATATGGGTAACCGTCGTCCCCTGATTCATCACAATAAACTAAATACATTTTTGCTCTTCCTTTATTTATAGAATAAATTTTCTGCCGTAATATAGGCCAATAAACAGATTTACACAGATCACTTCATATAAGACCGGCTCCTTGGCTGCTTTCATTTTTTGCCGTGTCAATGCACTTAATTAATACTGGCCCACATATCTCTGCATCATTACATGCTCTGTGGAAAGTATCAGCAGTACTTATTTTTAGATAGTTAGCCACAGTAGCTAATTGATAGTTTTCGAAATCGGTAAAAAGTTTCTTGCATGTTGGCAGTGTATCTATAAATGGGTTACTAATGTCATAACCTAGCTTTGCAGCATGATACTTCAAGAATTTAAGGTCAAAGGAAGCATTATGCATAACAAGAATCGAGTCTCCTATGAAGTTTAACAAATTAGGCAAAACTTCAGATAAATCAGGAGCACCGTGTACCGTCTCATCTGTTATATGATTTATTTTAGAAGCGCTCGATGGTATATGTATACCTGGATTAATTAAAGTTGTATAAGAGTCGATAATCTCTCCATATTTAAATTTTACCGCAGCAATTTCAACAATTTTATCTATTGCTGGATTTAGTCCAGTAGTTTCCAAGTCAATGGCCACAAATTCATTGCAAGTATTAAGCCACTTTTTGGTATTAATATTTATTCGATGATTTACTGATTGTGTATTTAAAACAGGTGCAGGAGCGGGCTGCTGTTTTGGGCCTTCTATTGTAACATTAAGCTTAACAGTAGTCTTTTGCTTATTAGTTTGTTTTACCTCAGGAGCGGCTTCATTATTGGAAATCTGTCCAGCCTTTATTTTATCTATAAGGCCGAATATTATAAACGGTAAGATCAGGAGTGCTAGTCCTGTTTCAATACTCGGTATAAGTATAAGCAGGCTGAATAAATAATAAACTGCAGCGATTAACTTTTTCCACCAAGCTCCAGATCTAAAACCTGGTATATGTTTTAAAATATTCATTTATAAATGCCTCCGCTTATTATTTTTACCTCCCAATTATATATGGCCGTTTCTTCAGCTATCTTCTGAGCTTCTTTATCGGCCTGTTCCTCATAGTATATATCTATAATACCGATAAAGCCAGCCTCGAAATGGCCCAATTCTATATGCTCGAGCTCGTGCAATACGGTTTCATTTCTTTTAACATCGCATAGAGCTTCGTTGATAAATATGTGGTATATGCTTGATGTTGACTTATATGTAAATCCATAGATGTAGCCGGGCAGCATCTCTAGTTTACATACGATACCATATGTCCATAACAAAGTATCGAAATCTTGTTCATTGCGCATAGCTGAAAGTATTTCTCTAACCATTATGCATAGCCTCCATAAAGCTTGTCCATCGCCGATCGGGTAATTATAATTGCGATGCGGAATCTTCTTCTTCGACGATCTCGATTATCTTGAGTATTCGCTTCACGTCAGCCGGCTTTAGATCAGCTATCTTTTTGAACATCAGGCGGACTTCTTCTCTGTTATTGAGCATATTCCATATGCGTTCCAGTTCCGGATCGTCTTTTATGGCTTCTTCAATAACATCTGAGTTACGAACGTTGGTACGACAAAGCAAATAATCTATAGATACTCCAAAATAATTTGCAATTTTATTTATTGTATCTAAGTCAGGTTCTCTTAGACCATTTTCGTAATTGCTTAAAGCCTGTTGTGTAACACCTAATATAGATGCTAACTCGGCTTGGCTGATTTTAGCCTCCTCCCGTAATTCTTTTATCCTATTCATGTTGTATCCTCCTTAACTTTCTTTATTCATTATACAACCTTATGTTGTATAATGAATACACTTTTTGTTGTAAAATTTTTAGCTAAAGCTATTGACAACAACGTAACGTTGTGATATTCTTATTATGGAAATACTACATTACGTTGTAATATAAGAGGTGATATAATGGAACGCAAAAAACTAATCAAATTAAGAGGAGAACGCAGTCAAACTGCTGTTGCAAGTGAATTAGGAATAAGTCAGCAATTTTTAAGTTATATAGAGCGTGGTGAAAGAAGTCCTAATATCAAATTAATGAAAGAGTTTGAAAGATATTATGAGACACCCATGGAAGAACTCTTCCCAGATATTTTTATAACCACTAATACAACAATTTGTGGTTATAAAGATGGTACTGTTGGGGACAAAACCGAGATGGCATAAGGAGGTGAGAGAGATGCGAGCAGAAACGAGAAAGAAATACTTGAGCGATAAAGGCCCATGGACCATGAATATTGAAGATGTTTGGCCCGGAGATGAAGTAAAAAGCCATGGTATAGTGTCAAGCATCTTAAACCGCGTTGGTTCACGGTTCGTCCGTTTAATATTTACCGATGGTCGAGTGCTGCAGGACTACTACGGCAAGAAGGTAACGGTAACAAGGCTATCGGATAGGCCATTTTATGGAGATTAGAAAGGAGTAGAAATCATGACAGAACAAGAGAAGGACCTGCTGATACAGCTTTTGACCAAGTTTACATCATTGACGCCAGAGGAACGGGCCAACGATAAGTCGCTTATGAAGGCCAAAGCTGATGTGGAGAAGACCATTGGAGCTGATCTGATGGATGCCAAAATAGATGATGCTGATGACGGTTTCCCGACGGTACTGACAATTCAGCAGATGGCTCAATTCCTCCAAATAGGTGTTACCAAGGCGTATGAAATGAGTCATTGGCTGGGATTTCCGGCGGTGCACATAGGCCGGCAAGTGCGAGTGCCAAAGAAGGCGCTGCTGGAATGGCTAGAGCAAAAGCACCAAGAACAATCGGATGAGGTGCAGTTGCAAGTCATGGGCAGGAAAAGGAGGTGAGAAATGATGATATACAAACATGAGACATATGAGGACGAAAGGCTTAAAACCGAGGAACACATGGCGACAATACTCTCAAGGATGATGGAGATGCAAAGGCAAATACGAGCAGCTAAGGATGCTGAGGTCGAATTACAAAAATGCCGGAAGCAGTTGGAGGAACTTGCTGGTGAATATGTCGGCGGTTATGACCTCTATGTTGTGAAAGAAGGGCTGAAAAAATGAGGCGCTTGTTTAAAAAATACTGGTTATATATTGTAGCACTAGGCATTGGGCTAGTCCTTATGCCATTTGCGATACACAGCGCATACGAAGCGCGAGGATACTTTGCCATTGGCGGAGAATGGCTTGTATTACCACTAGCGTTACTGGTTACAGGCTTAATAGATAGTGTAAAAACGACATTGCAGGAAATAAAAAAAGACGCTTAGAAAGCGCCATTACAAAAAAATATTACGGATTAATTATAGCATGTTTAACAAATTGAGTAAAGGAGTAATGAAAATGAGCGATGAAATTCAAGAAGTATCGGTAGTAACAGTAGACATTATGCCTCGGAATATCGGAGCTGAGATCGCTAAGGCTGTCCAGATGCGCGATGCGCTGGATATGCTATTTGAGCAGTTGTTAGAGCCAAAGGTCGATTATGACCGTATCCCAGGCACTGACAAACCGACGCTCTTAAAGCCGGGCGCTGAGATATTATGCCGAGTGTTCAAATTGGCCCAGGGCAAAGCTGATATATTGGATCGCAACGAGGATTTCGAGAAAGGTATATTCAGCTATGTGGTAGGTATGCCGCTCATACATATCGAAAGCGGAGCACAAGTTGCATATGGTATTGGATCGGCCAACAGTTATGAGCGGAAATATCGGTACCGCAAAGACTCAAAAGGCAATACGGTCGAAAATGCAGATCCGGCTGATCTACAAAATACACTCATTAAAATGGCCAATAAGAGAGCTTTTATAGATGCAGTATTAAAGGCCACAGCGGCGAGCAGAAAGTTTACACAGGATATGGAGGATCTAACAGGGGGCATCGAGACCGCGAGCAGCAAGCAAGTAGATTTAATAAAGAAGCTATTCGGTAAGGTCACGGAAGATGATATGCTAACCGAAATATCCCAGATATGCGGCCGCGAGATAACGGATCTGAAAGATGTATTGCGCAGTGAGGCATCTCTCGTAATAGATGCTAAAAAACCAAAACCAGCAGCTGCCACGGCTAAAAATGATGGCTCCGGCCATGCATGCTCAGAATGCGGAGCTACAATAACGGCAGCGGAGGACCGATACAGCAATTCCACATTCGGCAAGCCATTATGCCGGGCATGTCAGGCTAAAGCTAAAGCCGCGGCCAGTTAACAAGTGAATTCATCTGGAACAGAGAGTAGAGGCGGTTTCGGCCGCCTCTATAAAGAGTTTGGAGCAGAAGGTGGGATATAAATGCCAAAAGGAGACCGGGAAATTTTAAAAGCAGATATAGAAGATGGCTATACACCGCTTGCCAATTTGATACTCGAAGCTTTGGCCATGGCGAGGATAAGCGGGGTTCAAAAAGGAATATGCATGTTCTTATTCCGGCGAACTTATGGCTGGGGGATAAAAGAAGATAGCATTTCCTTGAAAGAGTTCGCAGAAGCTGTTGATACATCTCCTTCCTATGTTTCAAAACAGCTGAAGCAGCTTATTGAATGGAGCATAATTATTCGTACCAGCTATGAGCCCGGCAAAGTGCCCACCTACACTTTTAATACAAGGGTTGAACAATGGTATAAGGGTTGTATAAATGTGCAAGGGTTGAACGAAAAGACAAAGCAAGGGTTGTACAAATGTGCAAGGGTACCCTTGTCTATTTGTACAAGGGTTGACAACCCTCAAAGCCTTGATACGACTGACGTTGAGGGGTGCCTAAATAAATATATAAATAAATATATTATATCTACTAACGTAGATGGTGAGCAAGCTCACCAAAATGATGATACAAAGGCCAAAGGGGAACCAACCGCTAGGGCTAAAGCACGAGGGCCTAAATATTCGGACGAGGATAAAGCTATTGCATGTTACCTCAAAGATAAGCTTGTGGCCAATGGCGTTACGGTTTTCCCTAAGGATTGGCTGCTTAAAAACTACTCTACCGCGCACCGGTTGCTGAATATGGCGAGCAGCGGCGAGATAAAGGATTGCATAGACTGGCTTTTCAGCGATAGATATTGGCATGACAAGATAGACAGCCTGCTTGTTGTAGAAAGGCAACTCGCCAAGTATCAAATGCAGGTCAAGAAAGCGAGGGCTGGACCAAATGAGGCCTCGGCTGGCAATGTGTATGATAATCTTTTTTAAGCTTAGGAGGCAAAACCAATGAATGACGAGTTAACAGAGTACATTCGCAGAAGCATAGCTCAAAACGAGAAGAATGTTCAGGAAATGCTCAAAAAAGAGAAACAGTCCAAAGCGATGAAACTGCTGAATAAAAGCGGATTGGGCAGCAGATTTGCAAAGCGGACGTTTGAAACTTTCGATACCGCCAATCTGAGTCCAGAGGCGTTGAATGCTTATAAAATAGCATATGAATTCGCCACTAGGTTTCCAAATGTTGAGAAAGGATTGCTTTTCACTGGCCCGGTGGGAACCGGGAAAACCCACCTTGCGGCTGCCATAGCTAATGAGCTTATTAGCAAGCTTTATTCGGTCATATTCGGCAATGTGATAGACATATTGACGCTTGTAAAGAGCACTTACAGAAGGGACTCAGAACTGACAGAAGCTGAAATGATAAGGACCTTCACGGATAACGTGGATATTTTAGTTATCGATGATTTGGGGAAAGAAAATGCAACGGAAAACTCCACAACTGTGATATACCAGATCATCAACCGGTTATACGAGAATGAGAGGCCGATCATAGTGACGACGAACTTTTCATCAGCAGTTCTCCGCAAAAAATTGGGCGAGAAGGGAGATGCTATAGTCTCAAGATTGGCCGAGATGTGCGAGTTCGTTAAGGTATCAGGAGAGGATTGGAGGTTAAAAAGATGGGCCCAGTGACTTTTGATGTTGAGATATTAAAAGATGATCGGCCAGACCAGCCGGATGAGAAAAATGTTGAGCTGCCCGCCTGCTGGATATGCAACGATACCGGAATGGTGATGTATCGTAAAAAGACAGATATGGGTGAATACGAGTATATAGCACATTGCATATGCCCAGCTGGTACGAAATATAGCTATGACGGCCAGCAATGCAAGGTGAAATCCAGTTATTATATTCCATGGGTAGCTGAAGTGGCTGATCCGGAAATGATAGCCAAAGATAATATTGTGGATTTCTACGAGCGGCACAAAAACGATGAGCATGTGGTGAAAGCGTTGGAGGCGCGAGGGATAAAGTTTAAAAAAGGAGCGGAGAAGTGATGAACGATAAAAGATTTAACTGTAGTGAGGATATTGCTGATTATATAGATCGACTGAAGTTGGACCATGACCGGTTGCTGCTCAAATGTGCGCAGCTGCTGTTGGAATCGCAGGAGAAAGATAGAATCATCAAGCAGCTGATGGGTATATGCGATAGCTGGCATAACGAAGTGGAAGCATGTGTGAAAGGAGAGGTTGGTAATGACTCAAGAAGAAATCGCGGTTTCTAGAAGTCAAAGGAATTATAACGGTGTTATAAATGCTATTAAACCTGGATTAACGGTACGATATAGGCCAGCATGGTTTGGAAAGGCACATGTGCCATGGTACGAAGGTAAGGTGGTACAGGTATATGAGCACATTTTTCGTGTCAAAGCCAAGCATACGTATGAATGTTTCACATATGCCGATGTGATGCTCGGTGATGTGAAAGTGATAAAGTTGTGAGCAAAAGACAGGAGAGCGAGAAAGATGAGATACCATATCATAATTCCGGGTAGGCCGGTCCCAAAAGGCCGACCACGGCTAGGAAAAAACGGCAATGTGTATACGCCGCGAAAAACTCGTGAATATGAAACATTCGTCGGCTGGAAAACGAGGGAAGTCATAAAAGAGCCGCTAGTTGGCGACGTGGCCATGGATATAAAGGTATATATAAAAAGCCAATGCGGAGATTTGGACAATTTAGAAAAGGCGATTTTAGACGGCATGAATGGAATCGCTTATAAAGATGACAAGCAAGTGACCGTATTAGCGATACGACGATTAAGGGATAAAAGCGAAAGAGTCGAGATTGAGCTTTGGGAGGTAGCAGAGTGACGATATATGAATACGTTAGCTATACACAGCCGGATATCATAGAGAAGTTTAAGCGGCTTAATTTATTAGATATACCGATAGAAGTGCATATTACTTTTAAACAAGCAATCTTACTGATGCGGCACGATAAATGGAAACGTGTGAATCGACGTGTACACCAAGTATATCCGGGAATGGTGGTATAAATGATTTCAAACAAAATGGTTGACTGGATACTTTACAATTTACCATTACTAAAGACGCTAATTGATGATATTGAGCCGAGTATGTCGGCATCAGTAGTGCTGGTTCCTGTACAAAAAAACAGCCACTATGATAGTGCTGTTGAAAAAATAGCTATAAAGAAGGCCACACTATCATTCGTTGTTGATGCGGTAAAAGAAGGAATAAGAACATTGCACCCAGAGCAGCGGAAAATATACCGCATGAAATATAGAGCTGGCATGTCATACAAGCAGATTGAGTGTAGGCTTTATATGAGCAATAAAACGGTTGAACGCAGGGTGAAAGAGATCAGAAATGAGATAAGAGGCCGACTGGAGGCTTTGCCACCATCTTATCTTAAAGAATTCACGCATTTTTTTGATCAAGTATTGTGACGGATTTTTGACGAGTTGCTAAACTCTGTAGAGCGCACTACAACTGCATTTGAAGGTTTAGCGCTTTCAATTATATTGTCGTATTTTTGGCGGGTTTTGGATATGATTTTTTGACGGGTTTGTAGTATAATTAATCTAAGGATAATTATATACTAAGCTTTTAAATTTACTTATTTATTACCTTATATAATACCTGAGCATTGTATAAGGTATAAGTGAGCATTGACGAAAAGCCAAACGAAGAAGAATCTCAAGTTCAGTCCCACGAGGGTCATGGTGAATCTCTCATATTAGTAATAGAAATTTATTAATGAAAGGAAAAGATTTGGATATGTCTACTCAACAAATAGCATTGAATATATTTTCCATAATATTATCTGGAGTATTGGCAACATTGATTAATCTCTGGTATCAAAAAAGACAGCAAATCCTAAAAGCAAAAATTGGCTTAATAGAAATTATTTTTGGCTATAGATATCAATTGGGGAATTGGTATAATGGGCCTAAAGAAGAATTAATGCGAGCATTAAATAAAATACCAATAGTATTTGCTAATAGCAAAGATGTAATTAACGCTTATAATGAATTATATCAAGTTGCATGTACTTCACCGATGAATAATGAAAATTTGAAAGATAATGCATTAATAAAATTACTAAAAGAGATGTGTAGAAATGTAAAAATCGGAACCAAGTGGGATGACAGCTATTATAAAAATATATTGACATTAAGATAGTTTAGAGTTACTGAAGAGCCGTGAGGCTCTTTTTTATTGCATTGAAGTGGGTGATATTATGCCTAATAGGTTAAAGACCGCATGCGCTTATTTCGGTTGTCCAGAGCTGTGTGAGCCAGGCCAACGATATTGTGATAAGCATAAGCGCCAGTATGAAAGTGTATATAATAAAATCCGTGGCAGTGCAGCAAGCCGCGGCTATAATAAGCGATGGCAAAAGATACGTGCAATGGTATTGGCTGATGAGCCATTATGCAGAGAATGTGCTAAGCATGGGATTGTTAAGGCTGCTACTGATGTTCATCATATTGATGGCAATGTGGCAAATATGGATAGGAGCAATCTTGAGCCATTGTGCCATGAATGTCATAGCAGAAAGACTGCAGCCGAAAATGGACGATGGGGATAGGGGGTATAAATCTCTAGATAGCTAAGCCGGGAGACCGGCAGCACGGTCACGAAAAAGATTTCGCAAAATTCGATTTAAAGGGGATGGTCATATGGCAAGAAGAGGCAGGCCGCCAAAACCAACAAATTTAAAGATACTGGAAGGCAATCCGGGGAAACGGCCACTTCCATCAGATGAGCCTAAACCAACACCACTCACACCTGATTGCCCAACATGGTTAAACAAGGATGCAAAGAAGTTATGGAAGCAGCTGATACCAGAATTAGAACAATTAGGACTGATGACCGTTATAGATGGGCAGGCATTTGCGGCGCTTTGCCAGTCTTATGGGATATGGGTGGAGTGTGAAAGATTCCTAAAGAAGAATGGCAGGACCTACGAATACACAAATAAGGGTGGAGCAGTCAACATTGTCGAGCGGCCAGAGGTTAAGATTGGAAATAGGGCCTTGCTCAACTTCAGGTCCTTATGTTCTGAGTTCGGTTTAACGCCTGCCGCTAGAACGAGAATTGAGGTTAAAGCGTTTAGCGAAGATAGCGATCCGATGGAGCAATTATTGAAAGGGTGAACTGTATGTGTACGATAAGACGGAGGCAGATAGAGCAATTACATTTATTGAAAATCTAAAACATACTAAGGGCAAATGGCATGGCGTATACTTTAAGTTGTTACCTTGGCAAGAACAGATTATAAGAGATGTATTCGGGACAGTGAAACCCAATGGTTACAGGCAGTATAACACGGCATATGTTGAGATCCCTAAAAAGAATGGAAAAAGTGAGCTTGCAGCGGCTGTGGCATTATATTTAACGTGTGGTGATAATGAATGGGGCGCTGAAGTTTATGGGTGCGCTGCAGACAGGCAACAAGCAGCAATAGTCTTTGATGTTGCCGTAGACATGGTGGATCAGTGCCCGGCACTCAAGAAGCGCATCAAATTGGTGTTATCTCAAAAAAGAATGATATATATGCCAACAAACAGTTTCTACCAGGTCCTATCAGCCGAAGCATATACCAAACACGGCTTGAATGTGCATGGCGTTGTTTTTGATGAACTTCACGCACAACCCAACAGAGAGCTATACGATGTCATGACCAAAGGCAGCGGTGATGCTAGAACGCAACCGCTGTTTTTTTAATTACCACAGCCGGAGATGATCCGGATCGCACAAGCATCGGATGGGAGGTCCATGAAAAAGCGCGCAAGATATTAGATGGCCTCATAGATGATCCGACATGGTATCCTGTCATTTACGGCATAGATGAAAATGCAGATCCGGGTGATGAAGCAAATTGGTATAAAGCAAATCCAAGCCTTGATATAACAATAGACATTGACAAAGTAAGAGCTGCATGGCAGAGTGCAAAAGATAATCCGGCTGAAGAGCGCTTGTTTAGACAGTTGAGACTGAACCAGTGGGTAAAATACAAAACAACGAAATGGCTGACATTGGAACAATGGGACCAATGCGGAGGCTTGGTTGTGCCGGAGAAGCTGAGAGGCAGGCCATGCTATGGAGGCTTGGATTTGTCAAGTAAGTTGGATATTACAGCATTTGTGCTTGTGTTTCCGCCTATAGATAGCGATCCAAAGACTTATGCGCTCCCTTACTTCTGGATACCGGAAGATAACATGAAAGAGCGCATACGCAAAGATAGCGTTCCATATGATAAATGGCTTAAAGAGGGCCTGATTAAGGTAACACCTGGCAATGTGATAGATTATGATTTTATAAAAAAGACCATTTTGCAGCTAAAAGATATATACGACATACAAGAGATAGGATTCGACCCTTGGAACGCCATGCAAGTGGCTCTTGATTTGACAGATGCCGGATTAACTATGGTAGAGGTCAGACAGGGGGCTAAAACAATGTCGCCGGCAATGAAGGAATTGGAGACATTAGTTGTGAGCCGCAGATTGGTGCATGGTGCTAATCCTGTTTTGCGTTGGATGTTTGGCAATATAGAAGTTAAATACGATGAGAACGAAAATATACGCCCGGTAAAGAGCAAAAGCGCTGACAGAATAGATGGCATAGTGGCATTAATCAACGCTTTAGCAAGGACAATGGTACACGATAAACCGCAGCATTCAGTATATGAGGACAGGGGCATAATAACCCTTTAAAAAAAGCAGGTGATAAAAACGAGGATAGGGCCTATAAATATAACATTTAACAAGCGTTCAATTAGTACAAATACTTTTAGTGATTGGCTTATGAATGGTAACAGAGCTGCGTCTGGCGTAACCGTGAATGAGAACACAGCTTTGACATCAACTGCGGTGTTTTCAGCTGTGGACATTTTAAGCAGGACATTGGCATCGCTTCCTCTCCCTGTATACAGGCGCCTGCAGGGTGGCGGAAAAGAGAAGGCAATAGATCACCCTCTTTATCCTGTGCTGCATGACTTGGCCAATCCGGAGATGACGAGCTTTGAGTTCAGACAAGCGTTAATGGGGCATCTTTGCTTGTGGGGCAATGCATACGCTGAAATAGAACGCAACAATGCAGGACAAGTGATCGCATTGTGGCCGCTTAGGCCAGACAGAATGACCGTCAAACGTGATAATCAAGGGCTTCTCTACATCTACCAGCTTCCAAGTGGAGGGCAAGCTGGGCTTAGAGCACCTAATATTATGCATATAAGAGGCCTCTCATCAGACGGAATAATAGGTTATTCACCTATAAAAATGGCCAAAGAGGCCATTGGTTTGGCTTTGGCGACTGAAGAGTTTGGCGCGCGGTTTTTTGGCAATGGCAGCAATCCTGGCGGTGTCCTCCAACACCCAGGGAAACTAAGCGAGGGCGCGGCGGAAAGATTAAAAAAATCATGGGAAGATATGCATCAAGGGCTTTCGCAATCGCACAGAGTGGCAATACTTGAAGAGGGCATGACATGGCAGCAGGTGGGGATACCGCCTGAAGATGCCCAATTTCTTGAGACGAGGAAATTTCAAGTTTCAGAGATAGCAAGGATATTTCATGTGCCGCCGCATATGCTGGGCGATCTGGAACGTGCCACGTTTTCCAATATAGAGGAACAATCCATAGAGTTTGTGGTCCATACTATGAGACCCTGGTTGGTCTGCTGGGAACAGACGATGAAGAGGGACCTATTTACACCGGCAGAGGGACAAATATACTTTGCTGAGTTCCTTGTGGATGGACTTTTAAGAGGCGATATTCAGAGCCGCTATCAGGCCTATGCTATAGGGCGCCAGAATGGCTGGCTTTCAGCTGATGATATACGCGAGCTTGAGAATATGAACCCGCTGCCTGATAGCCAAGGGAAAGTCTACTTAATCCCGCTTAATATGGTACCTGCAGATACGGTTACTCAACAATCGCAACAGACACAAAGCCAGGAACAAGTTGAAGGGCGAAGCGTTACTTGGCAAAGCGAAAATGAGATAAATCCTCTATATGCTGTGAGAGCTGCCAATATAAGAAAGAGTATATCTAACAGCTATAAGAGAATATTTGCCGATGCAGCTTTGCGCTGTATTAAGCGCGAAGAAGCAGACATAATGAGGCAAGCCAGGAAGGCATTTGGCAGTAGAAACGATGCCTTGTTTGATAGTTGGCTTTCAGACTTCTATGATGGACATAAACAGTTTATAACCGATGTGATGACACCTGTATTTGTATCATATGGGGAAGCTACTCAGGCGGCGGCTGCGGAAGAAGTAGGCGGCAAAGTGGGAGTTTCAAGCGATTTGCGTAAGTTTATCGATGATTATACTGCAGTCTACGTTCTGCGCCATGTTGGCAAATCTATAGCAGGAATAAGAAAGGCGCTTGAAGACGCAATATCTGCTGGGCAAGACCGAACGGAAGCGCTCCAAAATGTTTTTGATGATTGGAGAGCCAATAGGCCGCAGTTAATAGCACAAGAGGAAGCTGTAAGGGCTGGAAATGCATTTACTCTTGAAACGTACAAAGAAAACGGCGTAACAAAAGTGAGGTGGGTAAATACTGGCGATACATGTCCATACTGTCGCAAATTGAACGGCAAAGTTGTCGGCATAAATAAGCCTTATATCGCTAAAGGTGAGGTTTTTGAAGCAGAAGATGAAGAAGTAAATGGTAATTTAACTGGAGAACAAAGAACAAAAAAGAAGAGACCACCTTTAACACTAGGCCATGACGTTAAGCATCCTCCCGCTCATGAGGGCTGCGATTGCTACATCACGGCCGAAAGAGAAAACATTGCAAACAATACTGCCAATAGTATAATTAATAAAGAAAAAGTTTATAATGTTGAGCAGAAGTTAAAATCTTATTCATTAAACATGAGTCATCCATCGGGTAAAAATAAAGCAATAGCTTTTGAAAGGGCTTTGGGATATAATATAAGTAATTATCAGACCCTTATAGAGCAAATTTATCAAGGGATAGATCAGTACCCGGCTGTTTATAAGGGAACTGATCAATATGGGGATAAATATGAGATTGTAATGGATATCACAGGGAATAACGGGAAAACCGCAAAAGTAAAGACCGCTTGGAGAATAGAAAATGATGGTAAAATAAGGATGGTGAGCGCTTATGTTGATAAAACAAAAAATCAAACAGTTTGATATCGTAAGATTAATAGACGGGAGAGAAGGCACGGTTTTGGAAATTTATGATTTCTCAAATCGGCCAAGAGGTTATGATATAGAATTATCTGAGCAGGAAGGCGAAATAGTTACAGTGACAGACGAACAAATAGATGAAGTTATTTGGGAGAAGCCTTAAAAACAATCGAAATTGGAACCATCTACTTTTTAAGTAGGTGGTTTTATTTTGCCCAAAATAAAGGAGATGATTTTATGCCAGCAATACCGGTACATCATACCGATGTAAGTACGAAGAGCTGGGACGGTCCTGCGAATGAAGCGAGGCTAAAGCTTAATCAGGACTATGCTTTTTATAGAAAAGCATATGCGTGGAGGGACCCGGAGGGGGATGAATCAAATAAAAGCACATATAAATTCATTCATCATGAAGTTGATAGTGACGGAAATCCAGGGCCCGCAAACACGAGGGCATGTTCGGCGGGGATCGCCATTCTAAACGGTGGGCGTGGTGGAACGGATATTCCAGATAGTGATTATCAAGGCGTATGGGAGCATTTGGCCGCACATCTGCGGGATGCCGATATGGAACCTCCTGAACTAAAAAGGTTAATAGACCCTATGATAGAGCGCAGAGCATTCAGTCTCGATAACATTGCTATTGAAGATATCGAAAATCCAAAAATAATAGGATACGCTGCAGTGTTTGACAGTTTGAGCGAGGATTTGGGAGGCTTCAGAGAACTAATCCGGTATGGAGCCTTCGCGGACAGCTTAAAAACGAGCGATATAAGAGCTCTCTGGAATCATAATCCGGATTACGTTCTTGGCCGCAACCGTTCAGGTACACTGAAGCTTACTGAAGATGAAAAGGGCTTGCGCATCGAAATAGATCCGCCCAATACACAATGGGCTAAAGACCTTATGGAGGTTATGAAACGTGGTGATGTGAATCAGATGTCATTTGGGTTTAGGACTATAGAAGATAGATGGAGCAGTCAAAACGGCAATACGCTAAGAGAGTTGCTCAAGGTCGAACTTTATGATGTCAGTCCGGTTACATTTCCTGCGTATCCTCAAACCGAGGTTGGTGTGAGGACGGCGCAGGATGTATATAAATTATACCTGGCTTCCATTCAGGCGAATGGGGAGACTTGGAGAAATCAGGCGAGAGTATCCATATTGAAGAGAAAACTTGAACTTATTGAAAAGGAGATATAATTCTATGGATAAAATATTGGAGATTAGGCAAAAAAGAGCCGCTTTGGTCAAACAGGCAAGAGAGATTTTGGATGCGGCCGAAGCTGAGAAAAGAGATTTAACAGGTGAAGAAGAACAAAAATACGAGGCCATTATGGCAGATGTCGATAAAATAGCAAAAGATATTGAAAGAGAAGAGAGGATGTCGGCAATAGAGGCTGAGCTTAATAAATCGGCCGGCACTATTGCTGGTGGTAAAGGCACTCCTGGCGATGTGGGCGAGCAAAGGACCGGACGCGCCAGCGATGAATACAGGAAAGCCTTCTGGAACTCGATAAGGCATGGCAGGAATGCGCTGTATCCCGAAGAGCTTAGGGCTTTGCAGATTGGAACTGACAGTGAAGGCGGATATCTTGTACCTGATGAGTTTGAGAGAACATTGATTCAGGCGCTTGAGAGCCAAAACATCATGAGGACCTTGGCCACTGTAATAACCACAGCCGGCGACAGAATGATTCCGGTAGTCGCGTCTCATGGCAGCGCTGCTTGGATATCAGAAGAAGGTGCTTTTAACGAGTCGGATGAGAGCTTCGACAGGGTTGTGCTTGGGGCTTATAAGGTTGGTACGCTTATAAAAGTTTCCGAAGAGTTGCTAAATGATTCGGCTTTTAATCTGGAGCAGTATATTACAAATGAATTTGCCAGGCGCATAGGCCGTGCTGAGGAAGCTGCATTTGTAAACGGTGACGGATCTGGTAAACCTACAGGTGTGATAGGGAGCGCGTCTCTTGGCATTACCGCTGCTGCCGGCAATGCAATAACTTCTGACGAAGTGATTGATCTATTTCATTCGCTCAGCAGGCCATACAGGGACAGGGCAACCTGGCTTATGGCTGACAGCACGGTAAAAGCAATCCGCAAACTTAAAAATTCAGTTTCCGGAGATTATATCTGGCAGCCTGGTTTGGTTGCTGGGCAACCGGATAGGATACTCGGCAGGCCGGTTGCAATAAGCGATGATGTACCTGCAATAGCTTTAGGCGCTAAGGTAATTGCATTCGGTGATATGAGCTACTATTGGATAGCCGATAGGCAAGGAACGGTACTGCAAAGATTAAATGAGCTCTATGCGGTAAATGGACAGGTCGGTTTTAGAGGATTCAGAAGAGTTGACGGTAAATTGACATTAGCCGAAGCTGTAAAAGTATTGCAGATGAAAGCGTCTTAATAATAAGAGGGAGTTAATCCTCCCTCCCATGTTATGGAGGTGGTGTTTTGAAGAAGGTTAAGATAGTTGTTTCTCTTGCGGGGTTAGATTTTAGCTATGGCATCGGGGAAATAGTGGAATTGCCAGATAAGCAGGCTGATGATTGGGTTAAAGCAGGTTTAGCCGTATATATCAAAATGCTAGATGTTGAAAAAGCTGTAATAGATGCGCCTGAAACACGAAAGAGGCGATAATCATGGGTATAAAGCTCGTATCAGAACCTTCTGAGGAACCGGTGACACTTGAAGAGGCAAAAAAACATTTGAGGGTAGACATATCCGACGACGATAGCTTAATAACATCGCTAATAATGGCTGCAAGGGAGCATGCCGAAGCCATAACAAGACGTGCTCTAATCACGCAAACGTGGGAATTAAGCCTTGATATATGGCCGTATGGCAGTGAAATAATTATTCCTTTGCCTCCATTGCAAAAAGTAGACAGTATAAAATACACGGACTCGGCTGGTGTAGAACATATGCTGGATCTAAATATATGCATAATTGATACAAAAGAAGAACCAGGGCGGATTGTGCTTAAAAATGAATATAGCTGGCCATCGGAAACATTGCAAGCTGCCGATGCTGTGCATATTAGGTTCACTGCCGGTTATGGCAATGCAGGAAATGTGCCACAGACCATAAAACAAGCTATATTATTGATGATCGGCTGGTGGTATGAGCAAAGAGAAACCGCAATCATAGGTAGTGTTGCAAGAGAGGTCCCGATGGCGGCAGAAGCCCTGCTGTGGCCATATAGAGTTTTGAGGTGGTTATAATGCGTGCTGGAGAATTAAGACATAGAATAACTATTCAGGAAGCCATTTCTGCTCAAGACAAAGCAGGCCAACCGATTGAAGCCTGGCAAGATGTCGTTACAGTATGGGCCAAAATTGAGGACCTGAACGGACGCGAGTATTTAGCCGCAAAGCAGGTGCCGGCGAACGAAGTTACAACACGCATTACCATAAGATGGCGGGATGGCATTAAGCCTACTATGAGGATTATAACTGAACAGCGCATATTTGATATTCAGAGCATAATTGATCCTGATGGGCGAAAACAGCAGCTTGAGCTTATGTGTAAAGAGGTGATCTGATGGCCGATGTTAAAGCCGAGATTATAGGTAAAAAAGAACTATTGGCCAAATTAAATGCAATAGATGCGGAAATAGCAACGGTAACGCTTGAGCAGGCCGCAGAAGCCGGGGCTAAAGTGATAGAGGACGCTGCAGCTCAAAAAGCGCCAAGAAGAACCGGTAAGTTGGCCGGGTCCATGACACACGAAGTAAAGAATAAGGGCAAGGCAGGCATAGAAGTGGTTATTGGCCCGGATAAAGAGGCTTTTTATGGCTTGTTTAATGAGTTCGGCACATCTAAAATGTCGCCTCAACCGTTTCTGAGGCCTGCTATGGATGAGACGAGCGGCAAGGTGAAAAGCGTTATAGCAGCTAAGCTTAAAACTGCTCTAAAGTAGGTGGTGATACGGTGATAGAAACTGAAATATATGCTTATTTGAGTAGCAATAACGCTATTACAGCTTTAGTCGGCAATCGCATTTACCCGCTTATATTACCAAAAAATTATACATTGCCTGCTATAACATATACAAAAATAAGTGGACCAAGAGTGAATGCAAAGGATGGCCAAACGGGGCTTGCTAATCCTCGTTTTCAATTTTCGTGCTGGGCTAAGACCTATCTGGAGGCTAAAAGAGTAGCGGATGCGGTAAGAATTGCGATGAATACGTTCCCTAATGGTACAACTTATATGCAAGATGAGCAGGATTTTTATGAGCCTGATACTGGGTTATACCACGTGCCGGTGGATTTTACAATATGGCACAATGAAAATATTTAGAAAGGGTGATTTAAGATGGCGTTAGATGGTGCAAAAGTATTGGTAATGGTGAATACTGGGACAGATGTATCGCCTACATGGACGGCAGTGGGCGAACAAACAGAATTAAGCGCAGAAAGTACAGTAAACCTGATCGAGGTTACCTCAAAAGATGACGGCCATACCAAATGGCTGTATGGTGTATCCGATGACACTGTGACTCTTTCGTCTATGTATGTGCCGGATGATACGGCAATGGAGGCGTTGCGTACAGCTAAGAAAAACAAGGCCATGGTAGTTATTCGCAGGACTTTAGACGGAACGGCTGTTGAAGAAGCTGAGGCCCTGATAGAGTCCATTTCCGACACGTGGCCGAATAATGATGCTTCTACAACAGAGGTATCATTCCAGCTTAATGAGGAATGGCACGAAGTAACTCCGTGATGATGAGGTGATATAATGGCAGAATTAAATATTGATGGAGAAAATATAGAGATTAAATATAACAACTATGCATTCCGCAGGATGGAGAAGACCTTGGGAGTACCACTCCCAAAACTAGGATCGCAAATGGCGAACAACGAGGTTGGAATAAATGAGATAACCGTGATGTTATGGGGTGGGCTTCTGCATAAAAACAGGGATGCCACTATAGACGACGCAGACGAAATAATAGATGCAGTGGGCTATAATAAAGTGGCCGAGGCAGTAAATGAAGCAATGGCAGAGTATTTCCCAAAGGCTGAGGGAGATAGCCAACAAAAAAACGCGTAGGGGGAGAATCTCAAGAGTGGGATTGGGATTCTCTCCTTTTTTCTGCTATGAAAGTCGGCTTGAAACCTGACGAATTTTGGGAAATGAATATGCGTGAGGTTGATTATGCTGTACGTGCCTATCAATGGCGCTATGACAAAGAGGCTGAGCTCTTGGCTCATTTCACAGCTTGTATTATGAATATGTGGGCCAAAAGGCGGATCAGAGGCAGAGATTTGTATCGCCCTGCTAATAATGCGCCTGGCAAAGTGATAGATTTAGAGAAGAAACGAAGAGAATTTGAGGAAGCAGTAAGATCTATTGGGCCTGATGCTATACCAGTAAAACGAGGAGGTGGTAAGGTAAATGGCTGAAGTGGGCAATCTGCAAGTAAGGCTCAGCCTTAAGATGGATGAGTTCACAAAGGGCATGCAAGATGTTGCCAAACAGATGGATGAAACAGAAAAGAAATTCAGCGGCTTTCAAAAAGTAGGTCAAAAGTTAACTGATGTTGGCAAAAGCATGACTATGGGTATAACTTTGCCGATAGGGCTTGCTGCGGGAGCATCTATAAAGGCCGCCGCTGACTTTGAAACAATGGGCAATACGTTCAAAGCTGTATCCGGGGCAACGAGTGAGCAATTCCAGCAGATGAGCGAACTTGCTAAACAGTTAGGCAACGACATAACGCTCCCAGGCACATCAGCAACAGATGCCGCAGCGGCCATGACGGAATTAGTGAAGGCTGGCGTAAGCATAGACGATACATTCAAAGCCGCCAAAGCAACGCTTCAACTTTCTGCCGCAGCGCAAATCGA
Organism: Mahella australiensis 50-1 BON; assembly: GCF_000213255.1. NCBI lineage: Bacteria > Bacillati > Bacillota > Clostridia > Mahellales > Mahellaceae > Mahella > Mahella australiensis. The sequence goes on along the minus strand of NC_015520.1, from coordinate 3,073,109 downwards.
CAATGCCGAGGCGGCGACGATTGTTGGCCAGGCGCTTAATTCATTCAATCTGAGCGGCGATCAAGCGAGCACGGTTGCTGATCTCCTCGCTAATAGCGCCAATGCTTCAGCGGGTGAGATAACTGATATGGCATATGCGCTCCAAGCTGGTGGTAGTGTGGCAAGCATGGCTGGGCAAAGCATACAAGACTTTACGACAGCGATCAGCCTTATGGCCAATGCGGGCATAACGGGTTCTGATGCCGGCACAAGCTTGAAAAGCATGTTAATGGCATTGATGTCTCCGACAGATGCGGCAGCAAAAACAATGCAGCAATTGGGCATAAATATATACGATGCGAGTGGTAAGATGCTCCCGTTACCGCGGATAGTTGAGCAATTTTCTACTAAATTAAGTGGCATGACAGAGCAACAGCGGAATGCAGCGCTGGCGACTATCTTTGGATCCGACGCTGTCAGGGCGGCAAACACGGTATTGATGGCTGGAAGTGATCAGTGGGACCAGATGAGCGATGCTGTTAATAAAGCAGGTGGCGCGCAAGAGGTTGCAGGTGCGAAGATGCAGGGCACAAACGGTGCCATTGAGTCTCTTAAATCAACGCTTGAGACTTTAGCCATTACCATCGGTGAAAACCTGCTTCCGGCTATAACGCCGCTCATTGAAAAGCTGACCGATCTCGTTAACTGGTTCGGCAACCTGCCTCCTGGCGTGCAACAAACCATAATCGCTATAGCAGGAATCGCAGCAGCAATATGTCCTGTTATTTTAGTGGCCGGGCAGTTGATGACGGCATTCTCAAGTCTTTCTGGTTTAATGCCAATTTTAAGCGCTGCTTTTGGCCTTCTTACTGGTCCTGTGGGCATTGTTATTGCAGTGATTGCAGCTGCTATAGCTATTGGTGTGTTGTTGTATAAAAATTGGGACGAGATATCAGCATGGTTGGGTAAAGTCTGGAACGGTATAAAAGAGGTTGCCACAACTGTGTGGAACGCTATAAAAGATTTCTTCTCGAATACATGGAACGGCATTAAGTCCATTGCCTCGACTGTCTGGGAAGGAATAAAGACGGTTATATTGACGCCTATCAATGCGCTTAAGAATTTACTTTCAACTGTTTGGAACGCTATCAAAAACACTGCCTCTAATTTATGGAACGGGTTAAAGAATACAGCGTCAACGGTGTGGGAAGGCATAAAGAATGTGATTATGACGCCGATTAACTCAATCAAGGATTTACTGTCTGGCGTATGGAACGGTATAACATCAACAGCAAGCGAGGCTTGGAATGGCCTTAGGAAAGCAGCATCGGATATATTCGGCAAAGTCAAGGACGCCATACTTTCGCCATTTAGGAACTTGCACATACCGCTTCCACACTTTTCGTTTTCTATAAAACACACCAAAATAGCGGGTATCAATGTACCGTACCCGGATGTGGACGTGAACTGGTATAAAGAAGGTGCTATTTTTACATCGCCATCTATTATCGGTGTAGGGGAGGCCGGAGCCGAAGCCGTTGTACCATTGGATCAATTAACCGGGATAGTCAGAGACGCATTGAAGCAAGTTGGCGGAGTAACAAATCATCAGAACGCGCCGCTTCTATATATCGAGAATATGTCAGTGCGCAATGACCAAGATATAGATAAGCTTTCACAAGCCATATATAACCAGAACATGAGGGTTATGCGGGCGATGGGGAGGAAAAGCATATGACAGGCTTTAAGATAGACGGCAAAAGCTGCGCGGACTTCGGTATCTATTTATTAGATAGAACTATCCGTTCTTTACCTAATTTACGTGAAAACGAGATAACTGTACCGGGGAAACATGGAATATATGATGCTGGTACTGAGCTGGGGGCAAACACCATAACGCTTGACTTAAGGGTCTTCGAAATAGACGTATCGACAGTATATTCAAAAATACGAGCATTTGCTAATTACATCGGTCCACTAAATGGGTACCGTGAACTGACATTCGATGATGAACCGAACCTGGTACGCTATGTCAAAGCCTCAGAGGGTGCAGAAATAGACGTGTTATACAGTAGTCCCAAAAAGACAGGGCAGTTCTCTGTAACATTCAAGATGGCAGATCCATTTGTATATAAAACCGACTGGCATATAGAAGAATGGGATGCACCATATGGCGGTAGCACTACTATTGTAAACAACGGCGGCATAGAGTGTCCGGTTATCCTAAAGATATATGCACCAGCAAACACCATAGCCACACAGCCGGCTACAGGCCTTGGAACGACGAACTCCGGGACTACTGGCAGCGCATCGGTTACAGGGGTGACGATAAGCATAAACGGTCGGACCGTCAAGTACAAAGGCGAAATAGAAGAGGGCGATGAGGTCATCATAGACACAGGCAATTTTACGGTTACTATGAACGGCCAGAATGCAATGCAGTACTGGGAAGGAGAATTCCCGCAATTGCGGGCCGGGGAGAACGAAGTGGCTGAGACAGATGATAGCGGTGTGGGCGCAAAGGTCATATTCCAATTCAGAGAGAGGTGGTTATAATGGCGGGTTTTAAGACGCGCAGGGATTCGAGCACAAACAACGTGCCTGTAGTCGGTTATCAGGACAGCGCTGATGCACAAGACATAATACTGTGGGGAGTCGTTCGGGTAACCGAAACAGGAAATACAGATGCAAACGGCATTTTTACCACCAATAGGAAGCCTATTATAGATATAACCCATGATTGGGTCGTAGATGGGGGAGGTATACATAGAGAACGGTTAATAGACGGGGCAGATATAACCGCTAAGGATAGCTCAAACAACCCGTTATATCCGGGCCAAGCTGATGGCAAAGCTGGTACAATACCGTTATACATGGATGCGGGGCATACCACATCAGCGGCCAATTTAACAGGCATCCAAGTTACGTTTTATACACTCGCGCCTATTGCTATTGATACAGATGGCAAGATGAAGGTCAGCTTGGAAGGAGAGGCTGAAGTAACCGATGCGCCATTGTTAAAGGTGTATGTAAAGGACTTTACTGGCCGGCATCCTGTATGCAGCAATCCGAATAGCGATACTATCATTCCGCCATATCAGGATGCTCCAGATGACTCTAAGTATGCGCCACTGGCGGTAAGTGCATTCAACTTATTCTATGATGGTAGTCGATGGCAAAGGAAAAGAGAACCCGTCAAGATTGTGAAGAAAGATATCAGCACGACTGCGTCCGCCACGACACCGTTTTGGACGCCAGCCAGCGGGAAAAAAGTCAGGTTAATGAAGCTCATTATAAGCAATCATAAGACAGAGCCAGCCAGAATATGGATTCGTGATGGAACAACAGGAGTAACTGCAGATATGACTATACCAGCCCAAGACACGAAAGAACTAGATTTCGGGCAAGGGATCTTATCAGCGGCGGCAGATAACGCATTTGGTTTAGCCTGTAATTCAGGAGTGGATATAGGTATTACAGCGATAGGGATTGAGGAATGATGCAGAGCTATCCTATAGTTGTCGATAGCAGCGGTGAACCGGTCGCTGTTCTAGAAAAAGTATTCGACGCCACCATAACCGATCAGCTCATTACGGATACAAACGGGCAAGAAACGCTGGAGTTCAGCATACCTGCAGAGGATTCGAAGCGGCAGTATATTGATAACGAGACGCATATCCGATGTATGGGCCGAGAGTTTGTGATAAGGATTATAGAAGATATACGGGGTCAGGATGGCGAGCTCATTACAAAAGTAACGGCCGAGGGATTGTGGTACGACCTGGGCGATCCGGAACCGCTAAATGACCTGGTTTTCAGGGATACAGGGCCGCGGCCTGTTATGGAAGCTATATTGTCTGGCACAGGCTGGGTTGTTGGAATAGTAGAGATCACAACGCCCAGATACTTTTCCATCACAGAGCCAACATCGCCGCTAGAAACGTTGCGCCAAATACCGCTCGTATACGGTGGCGAGCTTCAGTTCGATAGCATAAACAGGAAAGTTAACCTATTGCAGCAAGTGGGCCGTGATAGTGGTATATTGTTTGCCCACAAAAAGAACATTTCGGAAGCAAGGCGGATAATAGATACGCGTGGGATTATTACGCGTATATATCCTTATGGCGCAAATGGTTTGACTATAGCAGCTGTAAATGATGGCAAGGAATATATAGAGGATTATAGCTGGTATGATGCGGTTGGTAAGCCGCATAAATTGCGCGCGGCAACGGTAAATGATGAACGGTTCACCAATCCCAATCACCTGAAACAATGGGCAGAGCAACAACTGGCCAAGCTATCATGGCCAGCTATTACGTACGAGGTCAAAGTAGCACTGCTTGGAGAAGAAATACCGGCCTTGGGGGATGTCGTGATTGTTTATGACAAAGAAATCGGTTTACGGCAGAAAATGCGGGTAGCCCAGCGCTCAATAAACGTATTAGAACCATATAACTCATCGGTTCAACTGGATGCGGCGCTCAAAACCCTATCTGACCAGATGGTGTATACTGGTGGCACGGGTACGGCAACGGTCACCGATGCGGTTCAGCAGGCGATGGAAGACGTTGTTATGTTCAACTTGTTGTTCAATAGCCGGGCCGATGATGGTTTTAACTACTGGATAAACCAGGGCTGGACGGTCGATAACACGGCAGGCATATCAGGAAAAGCGGCATTTGTGGCAGAAGGGCAGCTAGGTGTTGAAAAATCGATGTCTCAAACAGTTTCTGTTGCCAATCGTGAAGCATATACATTGTCAGCCCAGGTAGAGCTGGATAATGTGCAAATGGGGAGTAATGGCCGCATAGGATTTGAGGTAACTGTTGAATACGAAGATGGCACCAGCGAAACCCAGTTCATAGCAATAGGGTGATATCATGCAGAAGTTTGCTAAAACATTCAACCCACAGGCAGGAGGATTAAGAGTGTGTAAGATAACACTCAAAGTTGTCGTGAGAGATGCGGCTGGTACAGTAAAAATAACCGACATAATGCTCCAAGGCGGCAGCATGGCCACTACGTGGGTTGGGCACCCCTCTGAGATAAGGTGGTCATTCGATAATGGCTAGTCAATATCTGCGGTATGTCAGCAAGATTAATAAGGACCTCGGAAAGCAGGTTAATAAGCTAACGGTTAAGCTGGTGGCCAAAGACTTTACAGGCACGGTTCGAGCAACTGACGTGCAGTTGCAGGAAGGCAAGCTGTTAACAGGTTGGGCTCCTGCGGCAAGCGATATGCTAAAGCGGCGCAGAGATAGCAGCGGCAACGCAGAACCACCAAAACATTTTAATGCACTCATAAGAGGTTCGGTTATCGTACTGGTGCCTAACCGTGGCACTGTCACTACCGGTTTAGATTGGGAGGCGTCAATACAGAAAAATACCACTGGTCCATTTATGTTGGAGATTTATTACCGTACCAGGGCTTTCAGGTATGCTGGTGCGCTGCACAGGGGAGATACAGTAACGGTGGATGCGGCAACCCACACGGTGAAGAAGAACGGGCAACCTGCAGATCATAGTGAATATGCCGGCGCACAGATGACATGTCCTGCCGGCGATGCCATGTACAGGATAACCATGACAGGCAGGGATACAGCGCGGTTTGTGTTCCAGATTACTGAGTGGGACGTGAAGGAAGGTGTTACCTGGTGAGGCGGTACATGTCATGGACAGGAGCTAAAACAGCGAGAATGTATCAAGAGATGATGGACTACGGCGACAGGTTCTATATGATCTCGCTGTTTGACTTCCACGTGGAATATGTAGATGGTACGCATACTACCGGCAGGATAGTAGGCAACATAACATCAGGTGAGTGGGAAGCAATAAACAAGTGGCCTCATGTAAAGTGGTACTTGTGTGTGAGAAATGACGGCTATGAAGCGGCGTTTCAGGATTTGCTGGACAACGCCGGTGGGGCTCAAGATACGTTCATTTCGGAGATACAAAGGCTCATAAACGAGTATCCGTTTGTAGCAGGTATTGACATAGATTTAGAACGCGGTGGAGGTTCAGCTAACATAGCTAAAGCGGTAGCATTGTTCCAGCGCATATCGAGCACCGTTCACGCTGCAGGCAAGCTACTCCATGTTGACCTGCCGGCATTGACAGGCCCGGGGCAGTCGTTGGGTGGTGAATATTGGTGCGATTATCAGCAGCTTGGGCAAATATTCGACAGCTGTACCATCATGAGCTATGGCTATGCTTGGGCCGGGAGTGCACCGGGACCGATTTCGCCAAGAGGATGGCTAGAAGATGTGTATGATTATGCCGTGACGGTTATTCCGCCAGCAAAGATATACATGGGCCTGCCGGGCTACGGATACAGATGGCAGATAGACCATCCTACCACTGGGTATAGAGGGACATCGTGGCTGTATACAGCAGCCGTAGAATGGATGCTTGGACATTACAACCATACCAACGATGGACCACCACAGCCGCTGATACCATGGGCAGCCTTATGGGACGAGGACAACATGTGTCCGTATATGCTATTGCATGTATATGACATGCAGATAGCTGAGGACAGGATATCTTCTCAGCCACCTATGCAACAAAGTGATTATGGTAATAGGACCTTTATGACGGCATATAGAAAGGTGCAGGTGCCTTCCTTCGTCGGCAGTGTGAGCGCTAAAGGTGCGTTGGCTTATGATGAATGGGATGAAGCATTGACAATAAGCAGTGATTTTATATCGGCTCGAACACCGGCAGAGGGAGAGGAACCTGGGTATGCTATTTATTCGTTCAGCGTTCCAACCTCGGGAACATATGATATAGCGGTTCAAGTCAATTATACGTGGTTTGACAAAGCAACGATAGGTATAGAGGTAGACGGAGCGCTGTATCAAGTATCGCAGCCAACGCAGTGGTATCCGTTGGCCAGGGTAGTACACTGGGTCAAGCTGGCCACTATCTCACTGTCAGCCGGAACTCATACTTTGAAATTCGTAGGAGAGAGCTCGGCTAGCGGGGCTCAATTTTATGGGTTCAATGTATGCCAGTCATTTACGTTTGAAATGTCGGCTGGCCAGGCCCAGTGGACGTTAACTCCTCAAACTTATGTGGACGTTAACGGCCAAGAAGTCCAAGCGGCTGACGGTTACAGGCTCACGCTGGAGGTGCTGCGCAGAGCACCGGAATATGCCTCTATATGGAACGATGATTTCAGATCATATGCGTCGGAGGAAAGTGGCGAATGGAACACTGCACTGTTTAACAACTACTACACCGCAACCGGCGGGACATGGATAGTCCAAGGCACGGCTGGGCTTGCGAGCCACTTGAAACAGACTTCTGTAGCGACAGCTCAATGCCTTCTCAATTACAGCTCGTTTGAGGACATGGCTGTGTGGGCTACCTTTTCGTTTACGGGTCAAGAGGCCGGCATCATATTCGGGAGCAACAAGGTTGGTTTGCAACCTGGTAAAGTTGTTCTATACTGTAACGGTTCACTTGCAGCATCGGTGGACGCAGACACGACGGGCTCGAACACGTTGCGAGTAAGAGTCAGAGGCAGCGAGTGCAAGGTGTGGCTCAATTCTAGGCTGGTTATCACGGCGTCGGTGGGTGGCAGTAATAGGTTTGGGTTATACACCACGAATGCGACTATAGATTGTACGCTGTTAGCTGCAGGTGATGCATATTGGATGTATCCGCAAGAAGCTGTAACTGTTACTACACCCGCAGGTATGCAGCAGTTAGGAAGGATTGAAAGAACTGATGTTGAGTGGGACCCTGTTTGGGGCTATATACGAGTGCCAGCAGGCACTGAGGAAAGCAGTTCGAGAGATGAAACAATATCAATGGATTGGGACTACTTGCACTCAAATATTTTTACAGCAAGCTCTGATTTAGCGGTAACAATAAAAGCTGACGATATAGGCATATGGGTAAGCAGGCTTTATCTATGCGATGCCGACGGGGCCAGCATAGCTTATTATTCGGACGTGAACCAGTACCAGTATTGGATGGACAGAGCGGAGTTTGAATGGGGTTTGCAAGGCATAGGCGTATGGGCTTTGGGGCAGCAAGACCCTGCTGTATACAAGTACCTGCCGCCAATGATATGAAGGAAGGAATGACATAATGGGCGATAATCAGGAGTGGTATGACAACAAGGCGCTGTATGAAAAAATACAGCAGCTACAACAGGACTTGGCAGACATACGAAAAGAAATGGCCGAGACGAGAGCCATCATAAGGGACTATAACGGATTAAGGAAAGCGGTTAACGATACGGCAGGCAAAATCAACATGCTGCTGTGGCTCATACCAATAGTAATTGCAGGAACAGGCCTGCTGTTCACAGCTTTGAATTTTATTTTGAAATGAGGTGGCAATATGGCGAAGATAGTAATTGATGCTGGCCACGGGGGCAAGGACCCCGGTGCAGTTGGCCCGGCAGGGACAAAAGAAAAAGACATAGCATTAGCAGTTGCTAAAAAGGTAGCAGATTATTTGCAAGAAGCAGGCGTATCAGTGAAGATGACCAGAACATCGGATGTATACTTAGAACTGGAGGATAGAGCTAAAATAGCGAACTCCTTTGCTGCAGACTATTTTGTATCTATACATTGCAACGCTTTTACCTCTCCAACCGCATGTGGAACTGAGACGTATTGCTATAAACGCGGTGGGAAAGGAGAAATCTTGGCCAAAGCGATCCAAGATGAGCTTATAGCTGATATCGGGCTAACGGACCGGGGAGTAAAAGAAGGAAACTTCTACGTTTTGCGCGAAACCAATATGCCAGCAGCATTAGCCGAGATGGCGTTTATATCCAATCCAGATGAGGAAAAGCTGCTTGCATCTCAAGGATTTCAGGATAAATGTGCACTTGCTATAGCCAAAGGCATTGGCAAAGTGGTAAATGTACAAATTAGCATTCCGTCTAAGTCTGAGCAGCCAGATAAGTCTGCTGAAAGTGATAGCCGTCTGTACAGGGTAGTAGCAGGGAGTTTCAGCAACAGGGCTAATGCAGAGGCCCAGGTTGAGCGTCTTAAAAAAGCCGGGTTTGCGGCATGGATACTAACAGAAGAAAAATAAAGCTGTTTCCGTTGAAACATCGGGACAGCTTATTTTTATGCCATAAAAGGAGGTGATAGTATGGGCTTTGGATTTGATGTACTGGATACCCTGCTAATACCCATTATAGTGGGCATTAGTGAGGCAATAAAAGCTATAGGTGTTCCAGTCAAGTATATACCATTCATCGCAATGGCTCTCGGCGTTATCGGGAGCTTTTTTGTTGTAGAAGCGGATGTGCCTATGAAGGTGTTACTTGGTATAGGGGCAGGGCTAGCAGCCTGTGGATTGTTTGACACAGGTAAACAGGTTGCGGAGATGGTTAAAAGCAAACAAAGTGGGGATTAAAGAAAGGAAAATGATTATGAATGACAAAGAATATTTAGCAAGGGAACAATTTAGAGGATCAGGTGATAGCACAACTAAAAATGAAGGATGTACAGAAAAAATGACATTATATGATGAGCTTACCAAAGAACGAAAAATTTTGCTGCAAATTGCAGAGAACAAAGGGGTGAAAGAAAATGAGTAATTTTACAGATTATGCTCCAAAGGGTAATTATCCATTTATAGTTAGTTATCCTGATTCGCTGCACATACGCAGTCAAGCATCGACAAGTGCGTCAATACTTTATACAGCACCAAGAGGCACTGTCATGATGTATCTAAGTGATGCAGGATATGCTAATGGATATAAATGGTGGAGAGTAAAATATTTTGATTTTTCCGCAAAAGCATTTAAAGCAGGATATGCTGCCTGTCAAGAAACATTTGGTTACAAAGATTTTTATTTGCTCATTTTAGGCTGGCCCGTAATATTTCCCAATCTAGTCTTGATGGGTTCCACATTAGTGTTCGATAGATATTCTACAATGGAGTATAACGATGCAGGGGATTTGATTGGATGGTCTACTGTTGGTAAATCCTATTACGGTCAATCTGGTTTCCATCTGGTGTGGGATACAGTTGATGCTTGGGTAAGATGTTTCAACTGTGGTACAAATTATCCAGAGAGGATGGCTATACGCTCTGATATAGGTAATCCAGTTGCCTGGGCGTATTGGGGATGCAATGGGAATGATCCCGGAGATACAAGGCCAGATTATCCGTTTACAATAAAGGCTTGTAAACCTGGAACAAATATACCATCTAATTATGATATGACCAATAGATATTTCCTTCTGTATGAGCTTAGAGCTGGTGGCTGGGTAGGGCCAATGTAAGAAATAAGCTGCGGAGATTTATATTCTCCGCAGCTCTCTATTTTTCTTTATAAATTGGGATCTTTAATATATCACCTATTTTTATGGAATTAGTATCTTGTATGTTGTTAATTTTTGCTATTTCATCTAAGTAGGATTTTTCATCGAGCCGAGAATCCAATGGATAATATCTGTGGGCAATCCTAATTAGCGTATCCCCTTCCTTTACTTCCACATTTTCATAGTGGTCAACGGTATAATATTCAACTGGCCTATATTCGATATAGAACAATTCAGGCGATAAATATATAGAGTTTGTATCATAGTACTCTTCCTTAGGGACAACCCTCTTTCCGTCTCTAATTACGTACCAAACGCCAGTATCTTTACTTCTATAGCCGCCTATTATACTATCATAAAAGAAACCTGGTAATCGTTCTAAATACTTACGAATAATTTCAGGTTGGTCCTGTGTAGGTAAAACCTCAAACTGTTCATATAAAGCTGACATGATTTCTTGATTAGGCACTTCCTCCCATGTGCCAACTTGAACGCTTTTATTCTCTTCTTCTGACCATATTGACTTTGGTATGCCACGAATTGTTGGCATAGAACGTTCCAGCTCCAGCACTATTTTTTCGGCTCTTTTCAATATATCTTCTTTGCTTAGAGGCATAGATTTATCGCCTAAAGAACTTACTGCAGGGTTCACATTTTCGGCTTCGGCTTTTGGCCCATTAACGATGTTATTTGTTCCTACAATACTGACAATAAAACCGGCTAAAATAAGAATTAACAATATTCTAGTAAGTATAGATTTTTTATGCATAATTAAATCACCTCCACTATTTCTATTATAACATATAGTATACAGTTGTTATTATATTTTTATAAATATTTTTTTGTAGTATAAAACAGCCATAGGTATAAACCAGAGCAAAGTATAGGCTGCAGAATATAACAACGAACCGGCATAATTGCCAGCCCATTGAGCAAACCAATTTTCAAAAAGCCACTCTTTCAGCATGATAAGAGTGCCTGATGAGACCTCAACTTTTACACAACCCAGTATCTTGGTCATCATTTCAGACAATGTATAAACGAGTATTGCATTAGAACCGAATATTATGAATGGTTTTATTAGTGTTGCTAAGTTATTTATATCAGCTAGCCAGTAACATACAGACAAAAGCAAGAGCGCGAAGCCTGTAGTAAACAGTACAAATGAACTGCTCCACAGGTTTTTATTCAACGGGAACCATTTTTGCGTTATAATTGATGATATAAATGCTAGTGCACTACATACAAGCATGATATACAATTTATTGGTATTCTTCTTATCGGATACGAGCAAGCATCCCGTTAAGATGCCCAAAAGCGATGAGGCAATGGCGGGTAGCGTGCTCAATAGCCCTTCAGGATCCCAATCAGGCGTGTAAAGATGCCCTTTCAAAAGTTTCAGGTCTATGTATTGGATAAGATTGCCAGTGCGTTCAAAAACCCCTGCTCCATATCCAGGTACAGGCACAAATCTGAGCAATAAATAATAACCAATTAGAATAGCAGCGCTTATAATAAACATACTCATTGTGCTAGAAAAAAGAAAAATCAGACCGCTGAAGAAATATACCAAAGCAATGCGCTGCAATACGCCGAGTATGCGCACATGCTGCATGTCAAAGCAGGGAAAGGCGTTGAGAAATAAACCTATTAAAAAAAGCATTGCCGACCTTTTAAGCAAATGGGCTATCAACTGACCTTTGGTTTGGCCTTTGGCCATTCTCTTGCCGAAGGAAACAGGTATAACCATACCCATGACAAATATAAAGCAAGGGAAAAAGAGGTCAGCTAATGTTATGCCGTTCCAAGGGGCATGAAGCAAAAGAGGGCTTGTGTACTTCGAGTTGCCTGGATTATTCATGAAAATCATCGCTGTGATACATATACCACGCAATGCATCTATGGATTGAATACGCTTTTTTATCATATCCTTTAATCACCCGTCATACTATTTTTGACTTAATTATATCACATTGTCAATGGCATAAAGTTGCATTTTGAAGATTTTCTTGCATACAAATATATATTCGTATAGAATATATTCGAGGTGAGGAGAATGCTAACAGAAAAACAACAGCGTATACTTGATGCTATCGTAAAGTATCAAACTGAACGGGGGTTTGCGCCGTCACTACATGAAATCGGCGATATGGTTGGACTGAAATCGGTAGCAACTGTGTACGGATATATATGCAGGCTGGAAAAGGCGGGAGCGATACGCAGGGTACATGGCAGTCCAAGAACGATTGAGGTAGTAAATAGGATGGATTTGCAGCCGATAATTAGCTATGTACATTTGCAAACATTTTGCAAACGTAGCAAACGAAAAATGACGTAAAAAGATAATATTGTTTATAACATAAATGCTAGCGAAGCTGATAAAACTGGGTTTTGTAGTGTTTAATATGAATGATTAACATATACTGAATCCAATTTGTAATCAGCAGGTTAGCGGTTCAAGTCCGCTCGCCAGCTCCATTTTTTGCCCATTTCAAGCCATTTTACAGCATTAATCAACATAAAATATATGATATATCAGCTTTCCTTCTAATGTTCTTCTAATGAGAGGTACCGTTTTTCAGCATCTCCTCAAATTTATCTGCCGCTTCTTTTTGCAAACCCGGCATAACATGAGAATACGTGTTCAGCGTTATCTCAATCGAGTTATGTCCAAGCCGTTCGGATACGATCTTTGGATTGATGCCGGCTTTCAAAAGCAAGCTGGCGTGAGTATGCCTGAGGTCATGAAACCGTACAGGAAAGCCCAGCCTTTTAGTCGTATCGGCAAAATAGCTCGACAATGACTCCGGATTAATAGGCTTACCATCTTGCATGCAGCATACCAGATCATAAGGTGCATACTTGCTCGTAAAATACGATCTGTTTTTGTCCTGCTCAGCTTTATGCTTCTCCAGAGCCTTTATTACGGCATCCGATATTTGTATAGCTCTTTTACTTTGCGGCGTTTTGGGCTCAGTAAACGTTGGAATACCGGCCTTGCGTTGATATAGCGCCTGCGTAACGTATATTATGCCATTTTGTAAATCAACGTCTCGCCATCTTAAACCCAATATCTCACCGCGCCTCATACCGGTCATAACAGCTAAAAACACAGGCATATACAGATATTCGTCTTTGATACCGGAGAGCAGTATATGGATTTGCTTCTCATTGAGCGTGTTTATCTCCTTTTTAGCTTTGCGCGGAGGATCTACCATATCGGCCGGATTGCGGCTTATCAATCCCCACTTTACAGCTGTCTCAAGCGCTCTATGCAATACCCTGTGATGATAGAGCACTGTAGTAGATGAAAGGCCGCTTCCCACAGTCTTTTTATTGTCCTTGCGTCCGCCGTTTAGCTCTGCAGTATAATACCTCTGTATATCTATAGGTTTTAGCTTGCCAAGCGCTATATTGCCGAGAGCCGGCTTTAAGTGCAAGTTGACGGTTTGTACATAGCTCTCATATGTACTGGAGGCCAAATTAGATTTAACAGTTTCTAGCCACTGGTCCAAAAAACTGCCCAGTGCATACTTAGCGCTGCTTATCGTACCAGCTTCTTTTTTAAGCTTAAGCTCGGCTTCCTTAAGCTCAGCCTCTTTTTTAGTAGTACCGCCTGCAAACCATTGCTGGCCGTATGGCGGCATATATAATACAACATACCACCGATTGTTTTTCTTAACTACTACCATCTATATTGTCTTCCTTCCCAAACAACCGGTCGCCTTATACAACTATATGATACACAATAATGCATGATAATACAAGTGTTCAGGCATAACCGGATAAAGGCAGTGTACGGCGAAATACAATGGAGCCGTACTCTGCCGCATATAATGGCTTTCCCTTATCGAACGAAGTAAGATAGGAGAAAGGCTGCCTCTTACATAATTTACGTAGTTAACGCAATTTGGATATTCTATGTTATTCCTTAATACGTATCGCACACTTATTTCTACATATTGACGACTCTAGCGGTTATATTGTCTAAGCAAATTCTTGTACCGTACCAGCTTCGTGAGAATCAAAAATACGTAATAATACATATCGGTACTTATTTATGTACCCCTATAAGCCTCGTAAAATCGATGTTTATATATGGAATACGTATAATACGTTAAATACGTGCTCAGTTATTGAGAATCCACTTCTTTGTACTGCGTGCAGCGCCCTCGTTTTTCTCCAATATGCAGCTTATCTTCCCTTTGGCTGATAACTGCTGCAATGCAGCCGTGATTCTGGTAGCGGCTATATTGCATTGAAATATATCCCTGTAAAGCTGCGTTTGCGTTAACTCGCCGTATCTTTTTAATGCTGCGAGTATTTTGCCGGCCAACGGGTCATTGTCTGCTTCAGCGCCGAATATGAATTGTAATGAAGCCTGTACATATTGCCAAATGGCTAGAGCTGCGTTAATATGCTTGGATGATATCATACGCGAACCGTCTAACAACGCATATATCATGCTCAGGCGCAATACCTGAGCCTCAGCTCTGGCCTCTATAGCTCCTACCAAGTCATCTTCATGCGCAGTCAGCATCGGATATATATTGCGCCACAGCTCAGCACCATCTTTATCCCTTTGCATCACGATTGATTCGTGCGGTATAACGCTTTTTATCTTGCTTGCGAGCCCTATGAGCAATGATTCAGGCAGCGGTTTAGGGTCGGGCAATAGCTTGCTCCTTCTCGTGCATATATAGAGATATCTATTGGCAAAACCATTGAATTTCTCAGTGCTGGTTAAGAGCTTTCGCAATTCCTGAGGTGATATATGCCCTAGTATAGATACATGAGGATTTGTGGCCACTGCCTGATAGTTTTTGGTGAGCGATTGCAAAGTAGTGCCGTCCCATGCGCTGCGCAGTATAGGGGAGAGCGTATTGCCCTCCCGCTGCATAACGCGCAATGCCTGAGCAAACTCGTTTTCCACTACCAGTAATCTCTTGTCCTTAACGCCGCTGTCGATCACTACCTCTTCCTGTTGCTTCGGATCGTAACGGCTAACCTCGTCGCGTATGGCCCATATCAGGCCCTCGCCGCTGGACAATCCATTTGGCGTTTTGTATTGGACCCAATCCGCATCAATATGAAATAGCAGCCTTTTTACGATAGCCCAAGAGCTGCCCTTTCTGCCCTCTGATGTGCTGCCTACTAATAATGCAAATAAATTGGTACAATGTATGTCGCCGGCAACATCATAAACCGCTGTACGGCCTATGATGTTGCCAAACCCCACTAAAAAGTTTATGAGCAAAGCGGCCGGATCGGCTTCGGTATAAGGGAGAAGCGCATTCACAACATCGCCGGCAAGGCCATGATAAGCAGATGATCTCATAGGATCCGGCCATGGTACAGCCTCGATTTCATCAATATTTTCTGCGTGATTTGCATTCTTTTTGCTGTCGTATATAGCTGCGAGTTCAAATACATCGTCGATGGCTTTATCCCTCATTTTTCATCCTCCACTTTATGGCTGAGGCAACTATAGCAGCTGCTTCCTTTTCAGATAGTGGTGGTTTCCCATATGTTTTGTTTACCGCTTGAATAATAGCCACAGTTTCTACGCCGCCTAGCCCATGCCCTAACAGATGACATGCATAACGATGCAATGTATCATTACGTTTGCCTTCGCTTATGTCACAAAACAGTTTTGACCATTCACCGCTTCCTCTGATATCAGCAGCAGGCCTATCGTTACCTATCATGTTGAGCAACCACTGCGGTGCTTCAGCTATTGGCGTACTAAAGGGAGTGCAGCTCTTTCGCCACATGTACGATTTCCCTGATATATGATCAGAGGGGGGTAAGAGGATATAACCGTTGGACCTGATATCCAATCCCGACTTAAAACCTTGTTTATCCGTTATTACTATATTGACGGGGTATTTGAAATAAAAGTGCGCTCCACCGCCGCCACTATTGCATACAACTGTATACGGTAACTCGCCATATTCAGCGATGAGCTGATATAAGCTATCAATGCCTCCATGCCTTGCGTCAACATCAAGCACAAATATACCATTAGCTCTGCAAATTAAACCGATATTTGCATTAGGCCATTTTTCCCACCAACGTGCTATTACCAAAATATCAGCGGTTGCATTCTTCATCCCATGCTGTGTCAAAGGATGCTTGCCAGGGCTTTGGCAATGCGGATTACCGCAACTACACCTACCGTCTTCGATGTTATTCAGTGGTATTATCATCCAACCCAATCTTTTAGCGTAAAACAATGCGGCCTTTCTTTTATCTGCCATAATTTCTCCTCCAAACGTAATGTATACAAAGATATCACTCGGGCTTGCGAATCCATACCTTGGAACGCTGGCCAGTTTCTTTAGAGACGAATACCGCCTCTCCGACACATAGGTTTTTTATGACGTCAGGATGGAAGAAATATTGCCTCACTCTGCGTGCGCTTCCAAGCCCGGTTTGCTTTTGTTCGCTTAATTGATACGTAATATCCATATCCTCATATGTCCCTATTATATCTGCTGCCTGTTGTGCATCTTCCGGACTATTTTGGCGCATTATTATGAAAGAATTGCAATTTTCTACAACTTGCCGGCGCATGGATGTGCCGGCCGCCTCCAGATCGGCAAATGACTGTGTAGCTGCTATACATGTTACAGTTGCCGCCCGCGCTTGGGAAAGAAGGGTTACCAGCATAGGCGATACATAAGCACCTAATTCATCAAATATAAAGAATTTGGGTTTATGATCACCCCACATGCGGGATACCGCCTTGCGCGCATCCAGCACAGCTAGTCGCCCTAAGGAAGAAGCGAATGATGGATAAAGCAAGGGTGAAAGGCAAAAGAATATAATATCTCCTGTGGCGAGCGCCGTATATACGTCTATGCCATCTGCGGAAAATATGCTGTTCCCCTCGCCTTCGACTATCGTTGCAAATCTAGCAGTCGCTGAAGCGGTTATGTCCGAACTAACCGACGATATGGCCAGATTAGCTATATGATCCTCTTTAGTTATTTTATTCTCACGTACTAGCTGAGCGGAGAGCGTCTCATATGCTGTTTTGCTCATATTTTCGATAATAACATCATACGAAAGAGGAATATCGGCTATCAGTAAAAGCTGTATAAGGGATTGTATATATCTTTCTACATTAGCACGATAATGCGGTTCGCTCCATTCAGTCATGCTTATGAGCATATCTTTGGCTTCTGTTTCTTTAGAGTTTCTGAACGGATTATATTTGGCGTTTGAACTCGGACCGCCTATGATGTGTATTTGGCGTCCATATCTGATGCTCATACGGCAGCAATAATCTATCAAGCTTCTCGGTCCCGTATCCCCTTTACCGTCGATAATGAGCATGCCATACCCTTTTGCAAGGCCGTTTTCAACAAAATTCGACAAAGCTATTGTCTTGCCCGAACCTGTCGTACCTGCGACGAATACATGTCGGGCATTATCCGGTATATATATCGGCTTACCGTTATCGCTAATGCCTATGGCAGTGGCATCAGCCGTATGATTCGGCATGTGGACTTTTGGCCGTTTTGTTTTCTTTTCGGTCGGGTGAAATATCCTTTCGTTCCATCGCTCCCATGCTATCCATATCGTTATTGCTATAACTATTAGCGAGCTGATAACTAGCCATGGTATGGCTACTTCTCTATTCCTTAATTCCAGAAGGCATAGAAACGGATCTTTATATAGCACTATAATAGGTTTTAAATCTGGCAATTTCCCGATTACCTGATTTTTAGGAGATAGGAGAGGCCATGCCCTAACAATCGGTACGAACACCCATGCGGTTAAAAAAAGATATATTCCTATAAAAATGCCAATTAATAATAGCTTATAACCCTTTTGCATATTTTTCTATAACCTCCAATTCTATAATTTCCACAGTAGGGTAATTGTTAGCTATGTTTTTTATTTTCCTGTACAACTGACCCGATGCATTCGGGACGACGTATATAACACGATCATATTTTCTGTATTCATCGCTTATTATTTTTTTCAAGCGATTGTCAGTTTTTTGCGTAAGTTCTACTTCAACACATATGCCTTGAGCTGATATGACTATGTCGGGTACATGCTCCGGCAGCTCATACCCTTGCTTTTTCCTTATTTCACGCTCGGTTTGCATTTCCGAAAATGATACATTTAGTAGCTGCGCTAAGTATATCGCCGCATCAACAACGCATATATCATGCCTGATAGAAACCGGACTGACATTGGACACAGGCGAGAGCATTGTGTCTAACCCCGCCATTTTCTTGCCTCGAGACGTTGTAATATATACCGCCGGTACGCCATACATGGTATATAATCTTTTTAAGTAGCGCGCATCAATTAACATCCTCAAACGCCTATACAATGCGTTATCGCTTTTGAACCCGCCAATGTATTTTATTTGACGAGCTAGTAAAAACTTCCATCTAATCGATTCTAAGAGTATTTTTATATCTCTCTGTGTCATCACTATATTTTTCATCATAATTTGTAATCCTTTCTAACATATCGGTTGCCTCATGCGCCCGTGTAAAACAACTTTCCCTTTTGTTATTCACACTATCTGTGGAGCACGTTGCGAGAGGGTGGTCACGGGCGGAATGAGCGAAGCGAGAGAGGGCCGTGACCACCCTCCCGCCTGCATCCACGGGCGCATGAGGCAGGGGTAATCTAATATACACATACGACTATACATTTAATGTTTGACCATTTTGGCGTCCCAGCAGCTCATCTATAGCCCATTTTGGCACGACTACGCGCCTCTTACCCAACCGGATAGCTGGTATATTCCCGATGGATATTTCTTTATATACGAGCACTTGCCCGACTCCTAGTATTTGGGCTACCTCCTTCACGGAATAGGTTGCTTTTTCCATACGCTCTTTGCACCTCCTTAGTATAAAATGGAAACAAGAAAAATAAAAAAACGGTAAAACACTTTTAACTGCGTTTTACCGCTTTTAGAACCAAAAAAAGACAACCTTAATACACCTATATTAATGTTGCCTTTTTGGGTACAATTCACCTTTAAATTTTCACCGGCAGAAATGTCCGGCAATCACTGACCCCCCTGCTCCTCGCATGAGGCCATTGCTGCCACCCGTAATACGGACCCGCATTCTGTTGCGGCGTTGGACAGCTCGGGTAATCTAGTTACCCACAACAAAACTTTATATTTACAGTATACCACTTATTCTGTTTTTTGCAATAGCTTTTTGCGATGTTGTTATTATTCTGTGATATTAGTGGTGACTGTTCAGTTGTCATTATGCATAGGCGAAGGTGACGTTTAGCCTCAAATCAATTTTGCAGAGCATATCTGATAAAAGTTAGCAAAGCTTTGGACCAAAGTTTCCCAGCGTAATTTTTCTAAAGCACTAAATAGGTGGGCTTTCTCGACGCGGCCTTCGTAAAAACGCCGGTTTCCTTTCAGGTGCTTTGTAATTATGCGTAAACACATCGTTTGAATTATCTATTATCCTAAAAGGTGAACCAATACCCATATAACCGATGATATTAGGAATATAAGATTGATTGTCTATTGCTAACACAGCTTGCTCCCAAGTTATTTTGTCTTGTCTGAGCAACTCGTTAACTAAATTATTGGTAAGATTAGAACCTTCGTTGTTTACGGTTTCAATGGCTTCTAACACCCTATCCTTAGTGGTATATACCGTATAAATATTGTATCCATCGTCAATAAAACTGTTATATGCATCAGGAGGTGTAAAATTAGTCTGTGCTATAACATAACCATCGTTTACTTTAAGCAGTGGATAAAATGATGATTGAGCAAGTAGTTGCTTATCAAAATCATTTGCAGCATCGCTTTTAAACAGCGAAATGTTTTTTACAAACAACCTGTGTTGAGATGCAGCTACTGCAATCATCAGCTGTTCTTCGGTAACAACATTGTTTTCCAAAAGAACATCTCCAAGCCGTTTATTCTCTTTGTGGGATAGCATTAACATCTCCTTCAAAGTTTTTGGAGCGATATATTGTTTTTCCAGGAGCACATCGCCTATATTGCGATAATAACGATGCAAAATATTCTTATCCAAAAACTCATGCTCGGTCTTGTTCCACTGCCTTTTCGTTTTCTTTCTACCTTTACTATTGCCTAAGATAGCCCATTGCCATGCGTATAATGTAGCCGATAGATTTATTATATTACCCCAGATTAAGCGAATTGGCATAAATGGTGGGAGAAGGCACGCAAAAATCACGCTTTTAAAACCATATACATTGTTTATAGCAATTGCTCTCATCGTTTGGCGGTATATCATCATAAATGTTAAAAAGATGCATAGCTGTCCCGAAAATGTATTGACAGGGTACATAACAGGAATTGATGTGAAAAACGAAAGGATAAAATAAACAAAAACGAAATAGCCAGGCAATACTAACAAATTCACGAATTTAGCTTTTAAGTCCCTGTACAACGTATAACTTTCAGTGACATTTAAATTGCCGCGGCCTACCCCAAATATATCAGAAAGTTTTATGGATTGCATGGTAATACCATAAATCCATCGTGTCTTTTGACGTACTGCCGCTCTAAATTTGTTAGGAAACATGCTCCGAGTAGCAATATAATCCCATCTTAAAGCACCATTGTCTAATAATCTTATAACCTTTTCCAAAACATAGTGAACGTGAAAGCCATCCTCAGCTAATTTTATAGAAAGTTTATAATCCTCAGTTAAACTATCTTCCGGGAACAAAGGTTGATTTTCGTAGTAATCCAGTATCTCATGTGAAAGCACAAAACCAGTGCCTGCCGAGGGAACCACGGCCACCATCGAGTCCCTCATCCTCATAATTCTAAAATGATTCTCGGCAAATTCGTCGGCATAAGTACCCGACGTCATGCCGGAGAAAAAATTCTTCCAATTTGGCATCCTTTGTAATGGAAACACCGGAAATTGTAAAGCGCTGTATTCTTCTATCAAAAAATTAGTCATCTTCAACTCATACGGATGGACGACATCCTCAGAATCATGTATTGTGATAGCGCTAAAACGATAATCATGATCCAATTCAAATTGGCGAATATATGATATCACATTATTTAAGTTTTGCGCTTTCGACGTAGGGCCTGGAAGCACATTTATCACAGTATGAACATTTTGATATTTTTGCCCTAACGCATCAGCTACCGCCGTAGTGGCCTCGTCGTTTGGATATACGCCGATAAATATATGATACATAGAACGTGGATAATGCATCGTTGCTATCAAGTTGTCGATTACCGGTTCCAGAACTTTTTCTTCATGCAGCGCAGCTATGACGATAGCTAAAAGTTTGGGAGGTTGGCTGTCGAGCTTTTCCAGCGCTATCCGCTTCGACCGCAAATTTATTTTTCTCCAATTTATAAAACAAATGATGTCCCATATAATATCATCGATATTAAAAATCGTGAAGGTCAGGGCAATAATCAAGCCAACAACATATAGAACCGATTCCATTGTTTCCCACCATACTTTCTATTTTAAGCATTGGCAGAGGTTTCTCTATGCCAGCCTACCGCTATCATTTACCTTATTCTTCAAAAGATGATGATTCGAACTTAAGCGCGTTGCAATTTTCGCTGACTGTGCGTATCACATTGTCGGGTATGCCGTCATCGACTTCCACGTCTATATCCAGCTTTATCCTTACTTTAGCGCCGGGTATAACATTTAGGTGCTGTACTATTTCCTCGGCTATCTTTCCGGCATGGCTGCCCAAGCGCATGGGATCAAGAGCCACAGTGCCGTAAAATCTCCTAATTTTTTTCTTACGTGGCGGTGGTTCCACTATAGCTGTGTTACCTGACGCCACGCCACCTGACGTATGTCCTTCGTTTACGTTGCTTCCTCCATCTTGTGGCGGCTCATATACCGGTGGTTGCGATACACTTGCTTCTTCTTTAGCTTTTTCGGCCTCTATTTGAGCTTCGGCGGCTTCCGGCCTCACCAGGTATCCGTTTATATCCACATACATAAGCGGCTTTTTATACCGCAGACCCATATACCTTCCATCGTCTGTATAGCCCTCTGCATAGGCAAAATATCTATCATCCGAAGCTACTCCTTCAGTTATGGCGTTTAAAAGCACATTTGCGTTTTTGAGCCGCGGCATGTAGCAGTACGTGCACATGGCCTCCCATACCTTTCTTATCTGCACATGCTGCTGGCCTTTCCAAAACCAATTGTCCAGCTCCATCCTCAGCCTTATGCCTGACCATTTGGTAATCAACGCTTCTTTTTGTATCATCTTTTTAGACGCTCTAGCCACATAGCTTTCGTCATAGCCGCTTATTCGTTCTATCTCAAGCGTTATTGGATCGGTGCCTTCCTGCACAGGTATGAGAAGCCAGCAATACGCCTCCTGCAAACGCACATTCACCGCGCTGTCGCCGCGTTTTACGCTGTTTTCAACCTCTCTTTTCTGTCCCATGTCCAAATTTAACATTTCAGCGTCATCCAATATTGACCTCCATGCCAGATAATGCTTAACATCTTCTATGAGTGCCACTCTAGCGTCGCTATCGGCAGCCACAAACGCTAACATATTCTTATAAATTCTCGGCGCATTGCCTCTATTATCTATTATATTCATAGCATAATCAACAGCTTGGCCGTCGTTTCTCCGATAAGGGCAGGATATGGGTAGCACTACCAGGCGAGCCTCCTGTTCATCCGGCACGTCCAGCGACGATGACGGGCATGCATGGACAGCGGCGAAATCGCCGCGTTCGCGTATAGCCTTTATACGCCGTTCTATTTCCTCTTCGGCCCTGGACGTCGGTATCTGACCAGCCCTATCCTCCGCGGTTTTCTTAAGTGTCGGACGCGTGTCATACCAAAACCTCAGGTCATATGAATCACTATAAAGATAAGACAATTTGCGCTGCAGGTGCGCCAAAGCATCGTTGAACACCGCTATCTGCTCGTCGGGCTGCATTACCCCGAGATGTATCCTTGATATCTCTATGCCCCTATTGTGCTGCTCACGAGAGGAAGGCGCGCTGCCCAGCATAATGGTCCTGGCCACGCGGCGCGCTGCCATATACTTGGAAAAACGAGGGTTTTCCTTGTCTATCTTATACGGCTCGGAATTGGGTCCGTCTATCTCTTTATCTACGACGGCATCCCAGCCATCGCCCAGGTATTTTGTCAGTTCATCCCTGACTGAAGGGTTGTCCAAAGCTATAGAGCCCGGCATTATCATAAGGCCGTTGTCATTTTTCATCCATAAATCGTGTATAACAGCGGCCATAAGGCGCAATACACCGCGCGTGCGCTGGAAATGTTCCAGCGTCGCCCAATCGCCGTACAGCCTGTCGAATACCTCGGGGTGGATGGGATAGCACGCTTTCATGCGCTCTAAATAGGTGATTTCTTTACACTCGGGCGGAAAATCGGAGGGGTTGGCATTGTACATCTCGCTAAAAGCCCGGCATACTTTATCCAAACCGGCTTCGTCCTGTGGCTTTAGGAATAATCTTCTCCTTACTATCTCAAAGCCTTCGCTGGCCGTTATTGGCTTCCATACAGCCTCCACGCGCCCAAAGACGTGCTCTATGGCCTCCAGCGCTATTCTGCCGCCGCCCTCGCCTATCTCTATATTAGACTCCGGTATGGACACCACGACGACGCTGTTTTTACTGGCGCGCACCGCTTCGCTCAATTCCTGTATAAACGTTATGAGGTTATCGAACGTACCGGCCGGCAATTTATCGCTCACACCGTAAAGCTTTTTGGCATATGCCACCAATTCGTCTATCAGCACAAGGCACGGTCCACAAGCGTCAAAAAGCTGGCGCAGCGCTTGAGAGCCGGGCGATACTCCCTTTTTATCAGCCTCTTTCACGTATTCATAAAGCGACATATCGCCGGCCTGTTCAGCCAATTGGGCCGCCATCTCGCCCCAAAGCGTGTTTATGCTTATGCCGGAGTATTTTGGTGGGCGACGCGTTTTGGTAGGATCCAACGCCGTTCCGACCAATACGGCCACATTGGTCTTCACGACCGATGATAAGCCGGCTTTATCGAGAACGCTTCTTACACCCATAAGACTCTCAGCCGATACCGTGCCGCGCAGCAAATGGTACAGCGCCAGCATGCTATGCGTCTTGCCGCCGCCGAAAGCTGTTTTGAGCTGTATGACAGGCTCGCCGCCCTTGCCTGACACGCGCTTCAATACCTGTACCAATAGGCCGGACAAGCCCTCGGTTATATATGTGCGCGCGAAGAATTCTACCGGTTCTTTATACTCTATAGCGCCTTCGCCATGTACTACCTGCGCTAAATCAGCGGCAAACTCTGCATTTTTGTAACGTCCCTGCGCCACGTCCGGATGTGGCATTATGACATAGCGCCAAGGTGGCAGGCCATTATCATAATCAGGCTGCATGGCCGCAATCGGTGGCTGCTGCACAGCCGCAGTGGTGGAGGCTTCGGCTGTACCATAGCGCACCTGCCGCGCCAGAGCCCTTATTTCCTCTGTGCTCTCATCATCTATGTGCTCGGCCAATCTGGCCATGGTATCCAGCGCTCGCCATGTATAATCCTCATCGAAGTCCTGGCTGCCGGCATGCGCCCATTTATTCCTTATACCGATTAATTCCTTTATCCAGTTGCGGTGGTCTATGGTAAGCTTGCGCTTGAATACCGTATTCCAGTTGGCATCCATAAGTATGAGGCAGCGCTGTATGTCCAGCGAATCGACCAGCTCGCTCCATTCGCCGCTTTCGGGCAAGTCTTTTTTTTGGTCATCCCACAGCACATCCAACACGCCCTCCTTCCACCAGTTATCAGCGTATTGGCGTTGCAATTCGCGCGCCACATACGGCGCCAGCGCTTTGACAAGGCATCTGAAGCCTTGACCTATCATGTCTATGTTCTCACCCATAATAACACTCCCATCTATATGGATATCTGCTCTATCTTACGTTTGTCAGCGGCCTTGGATTGTATGGACGGCCAGCTTACTACCAGCGCGTTATACGCATACGCTTCGGCACTCCATCCTTTGCGATCAGCTATCATGTAAAGCCTGTATGCCAGCGACCTGGCATTCTCAGCCGTCTCGGCAGATATCCTCGCCGCTATCGAAGCGGCGCCATCCTCACCGTTTTTCTCCAAGGCGCGCGCCATCTGCTGAACGCACATCCACACCATGCCCTTGGCATCGTTGTGCAGTTCATCCCATGGTTTCAATTCGTCGCGCCTGAGCAATCTCACCTTGCCCTTCGAAGAAGCCAACACGTCGAGCGCTGCCAGCTTATCCACCGATGTGTTCTTGGCGCGCGACAGCACATCGGCCTGACCGTAATCGGCCTCGTTCATGCCGAACTGCTCATACCAGGCGGTGCAAAAGCGGCTGTGCGCGTCCATTTCGCCCTCCTGAGAAGCCATATATGCATCCAGCTCCTGATTTATGAGCTGGAGTGCAGAACGCACCGTCATAGGCGTACCGTCGGCCTCCAATACAGCGCTGTAGCGCGAGAACACGCCCATGCCCGGCCCTATGGCGGCCTGGGCCAGATCCACCGGCGGTATATTGCCGCTCTGCATATCCGACAGGGCAGCGCTCAGCTCCCTGTGCAACGCTGATATAAATTGGCGGCGCGATGCGGGCGGAGCATCCTCCGGGCGCTTGCGGCACACAAGCACTATAGACGATGCTAAGGCGTTCGTCCCATTGGCTACTGGCCTTCCCTTTCTTTCTGTTCTCATGGGCCATGTGCCGGTTATAGCAAAGCCCGCGCTTATAAGGCCGGTCAGCATGGTTTCCCAGCCTGTAGAGGCGTGCAGTATATCGGCATGCTCACCGTCGCCGTCAGCCTCAGCCTCGCTCTGCTTGAAGGCATAGTATATGGTGACGGGATACTCGTCCGACGCCGCCTCCCTTATATTCTTAAACACCCTTATCAATCCGTCTTCAAAGAAGCGACGCGCCTTGTCCCTATCGCCTTCGAAATGATAGGGCGTGGCCACCAGCTCCTGGGCCTTGGGCACCATGACGGTGGAGAAAAGCTCGGGATAAACATCCTTAAGAGAACGCCTGAGCCATATATAGAAAAAATCCGAAAGATCGGAGTAGCCTATATTATCGTAATACGGAGGATCCGTGGATATGACAAAGCCTTTGCCGAAAGGCATGCCCTTCATGGCGTCGTTTTGCACGGCGCGCCCTTCTATGCCCGGTACTACATTTTTCAAAAACCTGACGCACCACTCTACACAGCTTAGGAAATTGCCTGTAGAGCGGCAGAATGGGTTGGCTTCAGCGTAATCCCAAACCATAGGTATAGCCTGCCTCCCAAATGTATGAGCTATAGTATCCCTATCAATAACCCACGTACATATGCTTGAGCAATAATCGGACAGCTTGTCTACCGCAAAGGCGAGATAAACGCCTATAGCATCAGCATACGCCTTGGCTGAAGCCTCGTCCATGCCGGTCGCCTCTGCATCATGCGCGGCCTTTGTCCGGGCCTCGGCTATAAGATCGCAGAATGTCGTCAGCGCTGTGAGTTGACGCGAGGTGAAAAGGTCTGCATATTTCGTCATGCCATAAAGTGGTACGTTTACCCTTGCCTTCCCAAATAACTCGCCTTCAGGTTCCCACTGAGGCACAGCATCATAGGCAGCCTCTTGCTTACCGTATTCGGGCGGCAGATAGATCCTTCCGTTTTTGCCCTCGGCCACCACAGCCATAAGCTGCGCTCCCATGCGGCCGGCCTTGGCCTCGGCACGCACATAGTCTAGACCGACGGGCATGCCGCACGCGGCGCACCTGGCGCCGCGCCTGTCCACAGTGCCATCGGGCACATCGCCCTTGCCTTTATGCACTTTATATACTATGGTTTTGGCCGTCCTGTCCGCCACAGGCTCTATCCATGCCTCTTTGCCTTTTTTCTTGGACAACCAGAATTCACTGGTCAAGGGCATCTCGCAGCCGCAGGCCGGATTTGGGCATTTGACAGTACGCGCCCATATCCAGGCTATGGCCGATGCTTTTCCTCCGCCGTATTCAGCAGGCAGGTCTATCTCGGGATAGAATTTTCCTATGCGCTCGTACGCCTCGTCGCGCATCCAGCGTCCGTAATAGGCCACATCCTCGGCTAAACCCGATGCGCCCTTGATTTTAGCATCATTGCCCAGCTTAGCCCTCGCTTGCGGGTTTATGGGCGGCATGCCGGAGAATCGCGCTGGTATCTCTATCATGGCCTTTGTTATGAGCACGGCCACAGGGTTCAAGTCGCCCGCATATGCCTTAAGGCCTAATCTCTGGGCCTCGAATGGTATCGACCCGCCGCCGCAGAAAGGGTCCAATACGGGCGGCAATTCATTAACCGCGTATTTTTCTATTTCCCCGCGCGCTTGGACTAACAGAGCCTCGTTGCCGGCGTTCTCCCATTTAACCAGTTTCTCTATAATATCGAAAAGGCGTTGCCGCTCTTTATCCTGCATCTCTTCAGTCGGAAATAGCTCCGGATGCTCCGAAGGGTCGTCGACCAGCGATGCGAACAATACTGCTCGCGCCGTAGCCAACGGCTTTCTGGACCACCACAGATGGAGTGTGGACGGGTGGCCGTGGCGTATGGATTTCTCGCGCGCCGATTCTTTATTTATAGCCTCAAGCGGCAATGACACCTCTATGAGCTTTCTTTTATAATCCAAATAAATGTACCTCCTCGAAATATACGCTTTCGCCTGCAGCCATGAGCTGCTTTATATCATAATTGACGCTGGTAGCCGCAAAGTCCGGTTCATACTTAAACGGCACCTTTATATAACGCACAGCGGCCTTTTGGCCATCAACCTCCACAAGTGCCAGTATATAATCGTCCGGCTTATTGAGCGCCGTTAATATCTCATTTTTTGTCACGGTTACAGTATCGGAACCGGCCGTCCGGCCTTTTACCTCTATAAAGCGCAAGCCGCCGCCTTTTGCCCTCGATTCTATATCATAGCCGCATTTATCGGCGCTTACATCCCGCGGCTCGAAACCATTTCGGCGTTCCACCGCCATGACGGCTTGCATAGCAGCCCTCTCTATATCATCGGTATCGCGCGCAAATGTAGCGGGTTCTTCTCCTTTCAGCATGGCGGCCGGTATGATCAACGCACCTCCTATTATAACCGGCGGCAGCGGTGAAAGCCGCTTCTCCTGCTCCAGCTCCTGCATACGCTTTTGCAGGCGCCCTGCCAGCTCGTCGGCGCGCTGCGCTGCCTTCTCGTAATTAAGCCCGGCGTTTGGCTTGCCGGCCTGCTCTTGCTCTTTGAACTCCTGCGCCCGCCTGTCCCAATAGGTTATCTCTTTGGTCAGCCGATCTCTTACAGCGGCCATAGTCTTATCTACCAGTTCGACCTTTCTATTTCTAACCTCTTCAAAATGCTCAGGTACAAGCCGGCTCACGGCGTACTGCACAGCTATATCCTCTATATCGCCTTTAAGCCAGCCCATATTATCCAATATCCGCTGTGCTTCAGGCATCTCGCTATCCTTTAATGCCCGGTAATCGAGATAAGGTGCATAACCGGCATTGCGGCATCCACCGCTGCTATCCATTTCCACGAAGTGAACGCGTTTTGATACCAGCCTTCTCTTGCCATTGGCATCGGTGCGCCCGTCTTGTATGGCATGCTCTATATAAAACAGCAGCCTCGGCTCGGCCACGCCCGTTTCATCGACTAGTATTGCGCCGCGCTTTAATATATCGGCATTGCGCTCCATGATAAGGCTTATGACGGCATCGAGCAGCGGGTGACCAGGGCATATAAGCTCCGCGACAGATTTGCCCTGCACGTTTATAAGGGTTTTCTCGAAGCATACCCGCTCGTATTTGCTGAGCACCGGTTGCCTTGTGCCTATAGCCCTATCGCGATTGCGTATTTCAGCCGGCACGAATGTTATTTCGTAGCGCCCTCTTTCCTTCTGCCTTATCCTTCCGCCAAGATAGGTAAAAGCCTCCAAAAAAAATGATTCTATGAAATGGGGCTGAAGGCGGCGCGCATCGGCGCGCTCCATTTCCTCCTTAACCTCCATCACCTTGGAAACATCCATTACATCCCTGACCAGCGCCTGCTCTTCAAAAAGCTTTCTCAGATATTGTGTATCCAAGGCGTTTTCCACTACCCTGGTGAGCCGCTCTCTCACATCCGGTCTGTCGCCATAGCGTATAGCCTCTATTAGCAGATCTTTAAGCGGTTTATCATCGAAGGTTATCTTACCAAGTATATCGAAAACCCTGCCTCCCGGTGCCTTGCGCTCCTCCTCCAGCTTATTGAGAAGACAGCGGAATACATCGCCTTCGCGCGTCTCATCGGCTACGAGGTTCCAGCAGTGGCATACCTCGGTCTGGCCTATCCTGTGTATGCGGCCAAAGCGCTGCTCCAATCTGTTCGGATTCCATGGCAGGTCATAATTTATCATGAGGTGAGCGCGTTGCAGGTTTATACCCTCGCCCGCAGCATCGGTGGCCACCAATATGCGCACATCTTTATCCTGCGTAAAGCGTTCCTGCGCTTTTCGGCGTTCTTCCCGCAGCATGCCGCCGTGTATGTTTACCACAGCATCGGCATTGCCGAGAAGTGTACGTATTTTTTCGGTCAGATAATTGAGCGTGTCCCTGTGTTCGGTAAATATTATGAGCTTTTCGCGCCTATTTTCAGCATCGAACATATGGGCGTCCTGCTGAAGCAACGCGGACAGCTCATCCCATTTCCTGTCGTGCCCGCTGCGTTTTACATCGTACGCCATGGCCTCAAGTGTTTTAAGCCTATCTATTTCGGCCTCCAGCTCGGCTATGGTACGAGCGGCGGTAGCCTGGTCTACCACTGCTTCTTCGACAGCCTGTACCTCGGCATCAGGCGCGTCTTCCATATCCTCGATCTCATCCTGCGTCAATAAAATAGAGTCCGACTCCACAGCATCGGCGCCGCGCTTCATTATGCGTTCTTCTCTCAGGCGTTTCTCCAGTCGTTCGCGCCTTCTTCTGAGCGACTGATATATGGCTTCGGGCGACGACGCCAGCCTGCGCTGCAGCGCGGTAAGCGCGAAGCCCACCGTACCCTTGCGCCCTTCATTGTTCAAGGCATCGGCCCTATTGAATTCCTCGCGTACATAATCGGTCACTTCTTTATACAGCGCAGCCTCTTGATCCGACAGCTTATAATTTACGGTATAAGCTATGCGCTCGGGGAAAAGCGGTGTGCCGTCGAATTTGAGCAAATCCTCTTTCACCAAACGGCGCATCATATCAGACACGTCGACATTATGATAGCCATCGCGAAATTTGCCTTCAAACCTGTCGCCATCCAGCAGAGCCATAAATAGCTGGAAATCCTCTTCTTTGCCGTTATGCGGCGTGGCCGTCAAAAGCAAAAAATTCCTGGTTATTTTTGATAAAAGCTGGCCTAATTTATACCTTTTTGTGTACTTCCTCTCGCCTCCGAAAAATGTAGCCGACATCTTATGGGCCTCGTCGCATATTATGAGATCCCAGTCGGTTACGGCCAGCCTGTTTTGTATATCCTCATCTCTTGCCAGTTTATCCAACCTGGCTATACAAAGCGGCACCTCCAGAAAAATATTTCCGCTCCGCGCTGCTTCTATCCGGTCATTGGTTATTATCTCAAAAGGTAGATTGAATTTGCTGCTCATTTCATCCTGCCACTGCTCGGCCAGGTTGCCAGGCACCACTATAAGGCAGCGTGCCAGATCTCCCCTTACTAACAATTCCTTGATGAGCAGGCCGGCCATTATGGTTTTGCCAGAACCCGGGTCGTCGGCCAACAAAAAGCGCAGAGGCTGACGCTTGAGCATCTCGTCATATACTGCCGTTATCTGATGCGGCAATGGCTCTATCATAGAGGTATGCACTGCAAGATATGGGTCAAACAGATAAGCCAATCTTATTCTATAGGCCTCCGATGTTAGCCTCAGCATCTCTCCATCAGCCGTAAAGCTCCATGGCAAGCCCTTTTGTACCACCTCTATAGTCGGCTCCTTATCTCTGAAAAGCAACTCATTGCCCACATTGCCGGCGTTATCTTTATAGGTAAGCTCTACAGCAACATTGCCTACCCATTTAGCGTCTATAACCGTGACATTCGAATCAGCCAGTATACCTTTGAGCACCGTTCCCGCTCTTAGTTCTTCTAATTTAGCCATAACAATTTCTCTCGACTCCCATACTTATAGCTATCCTATCATTTTAAGATAAATGAGCGTTTTGGTCTCTTCCATCGCTTTAGACACAAAAACTAAATTTATTATATCATATGCATGGGATATAATAAACGCAGATTAAGAAATAAGTAAGAGAAAATAATGTTAGTGAACGATGATTTTTCTGCTGAACAAGCCAAGTTATATAGATAACATTTACCCAATAGTAGGCCGTAGTTTTCTAATGAATCTTCTAATTAGAAGGTAAAGAGCGTATAAAATTATGAAGTATATAAAGAATATGAATGCTGTGAAATAGCGAGCTAAAGGGGCTCAACGTATAAGGCGACGCGGTTAAAAATAATCGATATGCTCTTTGTAATCAGCAGGTTAGCGGTTCAAGTCCGCTCGCCAGCTCCAGTATTTAAGCATGTCGCAGGGTTTGGGATGTTCTCCCAAACCCTGCGACATGTATGCGAAAATTTGCCGGATACGCTGTCTATACATAAACAGGATAATGTGGCTATATAATAGGTATTTTGCTATAAAAAAGGGAGTGTCGCAAAACACTATTTAAGTGTTAGCGACACTCCCTTTTTTGGATAAATAATAAAAAGATTAGGGTATCAAAAGTATTGATCTAAAGTTACCAATATTTCCTCTCCCTATGCCAATTTGTAGTAGAATATAGGTAGTAGAAATCGATTTAAGGGCGGTGTAACACATGGCTTTTACTACCAATGATTATCAACAATGCAGCATGACTGACAGTTTCTATTACCTAAGCGAGGGAACTAAAAAGTTCATCGAAAACTCCTGGGCAAAAGGATTTGCAGATATTATTTTCTCAGCAATTATTGATTTAGAAAGGAAGAAATGGAGTCTATGACAGATGCCTTTGTAGATTTTGCAAAGCTAAACCGAAGTATGAAGCGTATAGACAGTATCATGATATCCTCAAATTGCAGGAAGATATACCGCCTTGAAATCATATATAGCTGTGTTGCAAATATGGTAAAAGCCATACACTGTACCGGTGAAGATGAACTTCTGGCCGGGCTTATTCATTACATCGATGAAGATGATAGGAACAACACCATCTACCGTGCATTGGATTTAAAATAGGGGCAATCAATGCCAAGAAAGTGATGGCAATGGTCTAATCCTATACCAAACATATCTTATCCTATGTCATTTTATAAAAATGGGCACCGAAAGCTTCGGCAAGGAAATAATGAAAGACAGAATAATATCACGCAGCGCTTCCTCCGGTGTGCGGCTTGGCTGCGATTCAGTACTCCTTCTTCTTAGATACCGCTCAATGATCTTTACCTTTTCTGCTGCTTCAATTTTACTTTTTCTGGACATAAAATACCCCCAAGTAGATTTTTATATTTTAGTGTCTTACTTGAGGGTATCATATCATTTCATATCTCTTTTTGAAGAAGGGGGTTATGAGCCTTTCTTCAGGCAATGTCTAAGCAGGGTATCCTATAAATAAAGCCGGGAAACAGGAACTCGTCAAAATAGGTGAGGCATTATGCCTCGCTATTTTTATATACAAAGTGTATATACTATTTTAAAGTACGTTATTTTTGAATCATTTGTAAAACTTCGCTCTCTAATTGCTCGCTGTTATAAATTGTATAGCCACCCTTATCAGCGCTTTCGTAAACGACATTGACATCTCCAAGTATAATATGCATTACCTTATTGTCAGCGATAGCGTCAATTTCAATTTCGCCGACCGTTATCTGATGCGGAGCAAAAGAATGCGGAAGTTTGCTTCGATTGTATGTACTGATCAATTGTGCCAATTTGTTACAATCTATCTGGCTGGTAACGTCATCATAATCATATTTTGAGTTAGCAATGCTTACTCGGTAAATTTGTAGATTATCTTTATTATTTATAATGGGAGCTGGGAGTGAAAAATATATTGCAGCACTAACAATAAGACATAATATGATTCCTATGATAATTACCTTTTTCTTCATGGGTTTACCTCCTATATATTATTAAATATCCGCTGTTCAAAACCGCTCTATGAATTAAATGTTATAGTTTTTTGCTATGCTTTCCATGGTTTGATGCGAAGTCAAAACACATTAATTATGATACTACAATGGGATGTAAATTTAAAGACTTAAATATATTGAACTATTTGCGATGTATACATTTTTTCTCTCAAGGGAAAACATATTAGCCTCATTAATCTCAATAGAGCCAGATTTTTATCCCATTATATCTGCGTATTTGCCTTTTATTACCTTAACCTGTATCCTATACCACCTTTTTGTTCGTTATAACCCTAAAAATGGGCATACTCTACCTCCTCTCACAACTTTCATTTTTGCCTGTGGATAATAGTATGGAAATCTTACATCCTGTGGATTATTTATGTTTTTTAAGCGCTCTTAACCAGACTCCTCATCTTGTCCATTGGCCCTTCTTTTATCCTACCAACGGCCATAGCCAGCATCACACATAATGCCAAGCCGCACCTTGTGCTCATCTTCTTTTGACTACGTATATAGTGTTTCTCAAACCCAAAGGATGCACCTATCCTACTGTTTACATGCTCTACTGTGGTCCGCTTGTTATATTCCCTCTTCCGTTTATAACTCGAACGATCTATAAGCGTAAGCATCCTCCTGTCTCCTTCAAGCGATACCTTTATCTCTTGCATTACTGAACAGCCTTCCATATATTCACACTCAATAATACATTTATCAGTTTGCTGTCATCGTATTCTTTATCTGCTGTTAAAACTTCGCATTTGTCTATTATCGTTTCGTTATGTTTTTGATCTAACGATTCTATAAGCTTATGAGCTTCTTTTACATCAAATACTGAAGCTATGATTACTTCAAAGCATCCTAGCAGCTCATTAAAAACAATGGTCAATATCAGAGGGATCTGTTTTTTATAAGCTCATATTTGGTGTATTCTTATTTAGAAAATTTTTTCAAAAAGAAGGAATTTTACTATTTATGTCGTATATAAGAATTATAAAGACATCTATGTTGTAAGTTAAGTGTAAAGAGTACTTTCGAAAACCAACTGGGAATTCAACAAATTCCCAGCACGAGCTATAGAGCATCAAAA
This sequence comes from Mahella australiensis 50-1 BON, assembly GCF_000213255.1. Lineage (NCBI taxonomy): Bacteria > Bacillati > Bacillota > Clostridia > Mahellales > Mahellaceae > Mahella > Mahella australiensis. The sequence continues at coordinate 3,038,568 of NC_015520.1, read as the reverse complement.
CAATGGTTGACGAAAGGTTAAAGCCCAATATGGTATGCCATATATTGGCATAATTGTACATTGACAATCTTATAATTGCGTGACTGACTCAAAAATAAGTCGAAAAGGGCATAGCAAAGCTAACCTGCCTAATATAGGCAGATTTTGGCATTAGATTTATCGCTTTACGGTTTATGCCTATATGCTGTTTACGCTGCTATAACTCCATTCTCCAGCAGGTCAATGATACTGAAACCGGTAACTTTAAGCTATGCGTCTAAGTGGCTGTTTATCGCAGCCATAGTGGCCAAAGCAAATATCATCTTAGAACTTCTGCTACCGTAGGCTTCGATATCATAATCGATAAACAACCTCTTGTTGTTTCTCTCGGCAGTGGTACGCCTCTTGTACCTCTTGCGAAAAGCCTTGCTGTCACGGTGTACCGGCGGATAAAGCCTTAAATCATCCCCAGGTTTAAGATAAACGGTTCTGCCATAAGGTGAATCAGTACATTTACAAGGGCTATCAATACCTTTGTAAGCGAACCAACAACAGTACTTGATGCCCTTAGGATGCGAATAACCGCAGTTTTGATAAGAGATGCCGGCAGGGCAAATGGGATTACCCTTATCATCAAGGCATAAAACACCTGATGGCAGCTCACCCGATGACTTAGCCTTGGCATTAGAATCAAGCGATATGAACGGAGTGATATTCCAGCTATGGAGAAGCTCATAAGTCGGATAATTATCCATAGCTCCGTCAGCCATAACCTCAGCGATACGAATATTAGGATAAAGCTCTCTTACCTCAGATAGAGCGAAAATGCATAACACACTATCATGGCGAGAAGCCTGACCCATGCGAAGATAAACAGGGGGATCATAAGGGCTGTCAGCCGCGACAACGCAGAAGAGATTATCGCCGTAGTACCACTGTTCACGATAGCTATCCCAACCCAAGCGAGCATCAGGATCAGAATAACGCCTGGGGCACTTACAATCATAAATACCACGGGATTTGCAATCGCAGACCTTGGTACCTCTGGGATTAGCGCCAGAATAAAAAGGAGTACCATCCGCCGCTACAACAAAACTCTGAGGATTGCCCAAGATGCCTAACTTCATTGAATCATCGACGACGGCACGTGCAAGGAGGCGTTGGAGCACACGTTTGGGATGATACTTAGGTAAGCCATCTTTTATAGCCAGTTTAACCAACTTAGCGACAACGCCTGAATGCTTAGACGGTTGTTTCTGACCGGCTTTAAGCTTACGTCGAGGCTTTGATTTAAAAGGCCTAAGCTTTTTAATGCGAGCCGAGCTATTAAGAGGAGAGAGCCACAAACGATTGATAAAATCGTAATAAGAAGCAACACCGCAAGCCGTATCCGAATCGAGGCCGCATATAGAGCGGAGAATAGGATCAGAGGCTGCAGTATCAGCCCATTGAGAAATACTATCAGCCTTTTGATCGGGCATAAGGACCAAAGGACGGATAATGGCCTGCTGATTCTTAGCGGGTCTGCTGGTGGCAGAATACAGACCCTCGATGATAGGGTAGACCTTAATCGAGGTCAAGCAGGTACAATTTGGAGATAGAACCCTCCAAAGCGACTAGCTAATCCCTGTCGGTATTCAAAATCCAGGTAAAACAGACAACAGATACTGCTGATAATCAGCATGAGAGATCTAGTCACGCAACATAACAAAACCCCTAACAAATAAAAGTAAAAATATATAAATGTCTATCTGCAATTCGTAATATGCATTACTTATGCTTATAATAAAAAGTTCGTATAAGTTACGAATTGCAGATACCTATTTAGTTTCTTTATATTTGTAACTAGAAAGGAATATACTTATGATTAGCAAAAATAAAAATTTATTGGTTATTATTCTCATTCTTGTAATTATATCGTTAATCATTTCATTAGCCTTTAATATTTTTTCCCACCTAAAATTAACAAACATAGATAATTATTTTTCTCCGAAAGTTTATGAAGAAACTCTTAAATTTTCAACATCAGCATTAAAAACAGACAAAATGTTAGATGACTCTTTAAAAAATAAACAAATTACAATCGTAAATGCAAATATTTTAGGGAACGAATTTTTCAATCAAGCTATGAATATGGATGATTTAAGTCGTATATATGCATATTATGCAATAAAGGATAGAGGTATTGGCAACTGTACGACAGTGGTTTTAGATAATTTCTCGGTATACATAAGTGCTCAGATATTGCACAGGATACCGGATACGTTTAATATTGCATATGATCAAAAGGGAGTTATTAAGTTAAGCGAAGATCAAATAACTAAATTCACTAAAATGAAAGATATAAATGATAAAATAGTTGAGATAACAAAAAAAGATGTAAAAGGGCTAACAGAATACACAATAAATAACAGCGATTTCACATCGTCAAATGCTGTACATAGTCCATTATGGGAAAAGCTGTTTGTTGATCTAACAAATTATTGCAATGCAATGCCACAATGGCCTAGGCCCCCTCTTGATTAATTTTAAAGGCTCGACTATAGGTGTGTTCCATATTTGGGTGGTAGTATAACTATGGCGCGGATTATGAACGGCCGTGGCATTATTTGGTAATAACACTTTGGAGGGTATAAATGCGAAAAATTAGTTTACTCGTATTAATGATCGTTATGCTTTTATCAGGCTGTGTGACGCATAATTCAAACAATAAAACACCGTCGCAGTCAAATAATACAAATTCAAATTCAAGCAACACAACTAATAACTCTGCTACTGAAGAAAAAATAGTTGAAAAAGACTATAGCGCCGTATTTGATAAGAAAAACGTGAAGACATTTTTAGCTGTGCTCGATGATGGGACTTTATGGTTGCCAGTTAAAATTTCTGACAAGGAAATATGCGGCTTTACCGCGGCGGTAAACAATAAACCGTCTAAAATTGTAATATATGATATCGCTACAGGGAAGAGCTCTACAGTGTGTACTCTGGAAGATCGCTATCAACCGGAATTTATACAATTCAATGATACATATATCTTATGGAGTGAATATATTCCATATGAAGATGGAGGAGAGCAAAAAGCCGTGCTTTTTAACCGGCATACGAACAAAATGCAAACATTGGGCGGAGAGCAAAACTCATCTTCCGGGGATATCCAAATAGCGCTTGGAAGCAATTATGCCTTATACTCTTGTGGAACAACCGATAAAAATGGGAATGTAAAGTTTTGCATATATTCTTATGACTTCAAAACCTCCAAAACAAGCTTGTTTAAAGAAGATGCAGCTATGCCTGTGATAGGCAATAATTTTGTGGCATGGCTTGGGCCATCAAAGGATAATCTAGCTTATAGCTATTTATACTATCAGGATATGACAAGCAATAAAGCCACGGTAATTTCGCCGCAGAATATGAATCCGCAGTATCTAGGTGCTTATGGCGATAATCTGGTTTTTAGCGGTAAAACCATAACCTCATCTGTAAAAGATATTGGGGCAGAGAATATATTAACCTTGTACCAAAAGGGTAAGCAAACTGTTATTGAGAAATCTAAAGGACATGATTATGAATTTCCTGATGTCAGCAATAACTATGTAAGCTGGGATGAAAATCGCAAAAAGCGAGTGTACAGCATAAATCAAAAGATTATAATTGATTTCCCCTCAGAGTATGGGCAGGCATATGTCTCGGACAAATATATCATGTGGTATACTGATGCAATCCCAAACGAATCCAAAGAGCAGGCAGCGAAAGACGGAATGTACAAGACAATCATCAATTTAATTGAGGTTCAATAAATAGCTAATAAAAAAGGCCTGAACTTGAGCAATAACAAGTTTTCAGGCCTAATAGCCTAATATAATATAGTTTTAATTTTCTAATGAATCTTCTAATTAGAAGGTAAAGAGCATATAAAATTATGAATTATATAAAGAATATAAATGCTGTAAAATAGCGAGCTAAAGGGGCTCAATGTATAAGGCGACGCGGTTAAAAATAATCGATATGCTCTTTGTAATCAGCAGGTTAGCGGTTCAAGTCCGCTCGCCAGCTCCAGTATTTTAGCATGTTGCAAGGCTTGGGATGTTCTCCCAAGCCTTATTTTGTATGCTCTAGCTGATTATTCAGTGTTGTTTCATAGGCTAATCGTTACCGTCGCCTATGCATAACAGCACCTGAATAGTCAGCAGGATCTTAACAGAATCTTTATACCTTCCAATAACATCTTCACACCTATTTTATATGAATCTCGCTATACTTTGTCTATAAAACACGGAGGTGTTATAAAAGCTATGTATATTATAATCGCAGGCTGCGGGAAGATCGGTTCCAATTTGGCGCTTTCGTTATCTCAGGAGAACCACGATGTGGTCGTAATAGATAACGATCCCAAGAAATTCGAGCAATTGGGATCCGGATTTAACGGCGTGGTAATTGCCGGCATACCGATCGATGAGGACGTGCTGCGCGGCGCCGGAATAGAACAGGCAGATGCGGTAGCGGCTGTGACGAACGACGATAATATGAATTTTATGATTTCGCAAATTGCGGATGAGTTATTCGGCGTGCCTACTGTAATCACGCGTTTGTATGATCCCGAAAGGGACAGGGTATTCGATAAAATGGGCTTGACGACCATCTGTCCGACAATGTTGGCGGTAGATAAGCTTAAAGATATGTTGATCCCGCAAAATGAACACGCAACCGTCAATCTAGGCGGCGTCAATATCTCGTTTCGATTGGTTAAACCGCCCAGGCAATTTATAGGTAGAAGCACTGCAACTTTGAGCAGCAGAAATATCTTCGGTGTTATAAGGAACGGAAGTTTCCTTTTTGCCAATGCCGACCCTATTATCCAGCCTGGCGACATGCTGATTATATCAGAATACATCGGTTGGGACGGTGACGCGGAATGTATATAATCATCATTGGCGGCGGTAAGGTCGGATATTATCTTGCCAAAACTTTGGCGCCCGAGCACCACAAGCTGGTATTGGTGGATGAAGATTATGACCTTTGCAAAAAGCTCGCGAGCGAGCTGAGCGGTTCGGGTATCGACTTGTTATATGGAGACGGTACAAACACCTATCTTATGAAGGACGCGGGGATTGAAAAAGCCGATATGCTGATCGCGGTAACCGGGTACGACCAAAATAATCTCGTCGCTTGCCAACTTGCAAAAAAGTATTTTGCCGTGCCGCATACCATCGCGCGCGTGAACAATCCTAAAAACATAAATGTGTTTAAACGCTTGGGCGTCGATTCTGTGGTCAGCAGTACGGCACGTATCGCGGAGATCATCGGGAAAGAAGTGGACTGGACGGATATCAACCGCGTGCTTATGGAAAAGGTAGGCGATGTCCGCATTCGGGAAGTCTCCGTAGCCGAAGGCTCTTTAGCGGAGGGAAAAAACATTGCGGAGATAGGCCTGCCTAAAGGAACGATAATCGCTTCCGTCATCCGAAAAAATAAAATCATCGTTCCCAACGGGCAGACTCAATTACTTGCAGGCGATGATATCATCGTGGTGGCTAACGAAGACGGTATAGAACATATTTACGATTATTTTTCCAAACGATGAGTGGAGGGCCAAAATGAAAAAAGTCTTTAACTATATTTGCGGTGTGACAGCGGAAATCGCATTTGTCGGCGTATTGATATTGATCGGTTTTGTGATATCGCTGCTTTTCACCATGTGAGGTATTTATGATAGAGAAACATGTTAGTTGGTGGTTGCCGATTTGCTATTATATCGGTATTATTATCATCGGCCTTGGGCTGATACAATATATACCGGCTGTTACGTCGGTGATCTACGCTGAATGGGATATATTTTTCGACTTTTTAATAAGCAGTTCGATCACGCTGCTTGTAGGCGGGAGTATGGTGCTGCTTGGAAGGCGATATCATGAGCAGCGCATGAACTGGGGCGATGGTATGGTTGTTACTGCCGGATCATGGTTTTTGGGAATGCTGATTTCCGCGCTTCCATACTATTTAAGCGGCAATTACAATTCTTATCTTGATTGCACCTTTGACGTGATGAGCGGGCTGACGACTACCGGTCTGACGCTTATACGGGATTTGGATCACGTTTCGAACGGTATCAATATGTGGAGACATTTGCTGACCTTTGTGGGCGGACAGGGTATGGTGGTTTTGGCGCTTACCTTTCTTGTCAAAGGAACGAGCGGCGCATATAAGATGTACGTCGGAGAAGGCAAGGACGAACATCTTATGCCCAACGCCATCAGCACGGCGAGGTATATCTGGCTGATCAGCCTCATCTATCTTTGCTTGGGTACGGTAACGTTGTGGATAGCCGGAATCATTGCGGGCCTTTCGGTGGATCGCGCATTTTTGCACGGATTATGGATATTCATGTCTGCGTGGAGCACGGGCGGTTTTGCGCCGATGTCACAAAGCATATTGTATTATCATAGCTCTATTTATGAAATCGCGACGATGATTTTCTTAACCATCGGATCATTTAACTTCGCATTGCATTACGCCGTACTGACAGGTAAAAGAGAGGAATTGAGGCGCGATATCGAGATCATCTCATTTACGGTGACACTGACCACGCTTACCATCATTACGACGCTTGGCCTGAAACAAAGCGGCTCATATGCAGATGCCATGTCCTTATTCCGCAAGGGCTTCTATCAGCTTATCTCCGCTCATACGACGACAGGCTTTATGACGATTTATGCCAAGCAGTTTTATTGTGAATGGGGGGATATCGCGCTGTTCGCGATTACCGTCGCCATGTTGTTCGGCGGCAACGCCTGTTCCACTGCCGGCGGATTCAAAGGCCTGCGCATCGGCATCATTTTTAATGCCTTTAAAAACGATATAAAGCAAATGGTATTGCCGGAATCCACGGTATCCGTCCAGAAAATACATCATATAAAGGACGTTATTTTAGAGGATAAAATGGTGCGCAGCGCCTTTCTGATCGTGACCGCGTATATTGCAACGTTTGCCTTTGGAACGCTGATCGGCATGTTGAGCGGGTATCCGTTCGGTATGGCCGCATTTGAATCGGCGAGCGCCACGGGAAACGTGGGCCTGAGCATCGGCCTGACTTCGGCATCTATGCCGGCCGTATTAAAGGTGACGTATATAATCATTTTGTGGGTAGGGCGGCTTGAATTCATGTCGGTACTCGCTTTAGGATTATACGTTGCTAGGAGGGTGAAAAAGGATGTATAAGGCGACAGCGGCAGCTCTGATACTGCTTCTATGCCTGTGGCCGATGATAGCCTTAGCCGATGGCGTAAAGGTATCCAGCAATGATTTGATCGATAAGGCGAAAGAATACGACGGCATGGAGGTCGTATATGCCGGCGAAGTAATAGGGGATATTCTGGATAGGGGCGATTACGTATGGATAAACGTATTCGATGGCGACAACGCGATAGGCATATGGGCCGAAAGCGACGAAGTTAAGGGCGTAAAATTCATCGGGAGATACGATGCGCGCGGGGACATCGTGAAAGTCACGGGTGTATTTCATCGCGCCTGTGAGGAACACGGCGGAGACTTCGATATACATGCGCAAAACGTTGAAATCGTCGCGCAGGGACACCCTGTCGCTCATGCGATTGACAGGCGGAAGGTAATATTAGCTATGGTTCTATTCGTAAGCGCTATAGTGTGTATGGTATTTGTCTTACGAAAAAATCAAGAGGATAAAACTGGTTATAAAGGAGGTAACCGATTATGAAAACTCAAAATAGTTGTTCTGATGCTTTTGCCGAGAGGATTTCAGCCGCGATCGATTCATTGAAAAACGACGATAGAAATGCGGCGCAAAAGATTATATCCGAGGCGCTTGTCTTGAACCCGGATGCGCCCGAACTGCATAACCTTCTGGGCATTCTCTCGGAAATAAAAGGCAACGACAACATCGCGCGCAAGCATTATAGGGCGGCGTACGCGCTGGACCCGACATATAAGCCGGCATGCAGAAATCTGGAGAGGATTACCGTATTCAAGTGGGGACTCCAAAGCCGCGATTTCGATTTCGGGGATACACAAACTTAAAACCCTTTACTTGTAGGGTATATGGCTATTATAATATTAAAAAGTAAATCCAGACGGATGGAAGTGGATTGATATGTTAAAAAAACATATGGATAAGCAAATATATAACGACGCTGTTGAGTTTCAGCATTATTGCGATTTAAAACCGCGAAATATTATTTTGAGGGCGCTTAAAAATATTTCTATCGTTATAGGTATAATGATAATTGCGACCCTGATCTCATATGGATTTAGGGCGCTTGGTTTTCATGAGTCAAACTATATCATGATATATATACTTGGCGTCATGATTATCGCAAGCATAACGGATGGCTATCTTTATGGCATAATGGCTTCGGCGTTAAGTGTGCTTACTTTTAACTATTTTTTTACCGAACCCTATTATACGCTGCTCGCGTATAGCCCGGAATACCCTGTGACATTTATCATCATGCTTATCGTAGCGCTTATCACAAGTACTTTAGCCGCGCGAATAAAACATGAATCGCAGCGCGCCGAGTTACGGGAAATGAGGATTCGAATACTGTATCAGATTGAGAAAGATCTACTCGCCGTAAAAAACATCGAACAGGTTGCGCAGGTTGCGGCCAAAGATATCTCGAAGATCTTCAGGTTACCTGTAATGCTCTCTCTCGCCGACATGGACGGAGGTCTCACGATTGACCATATCGAAGGCGATGATATATTTAATTCGTATTCTGAGATGATGGCTCGCACGGAAACCTTTCAATCAGGGAATGCATGCGGCGCGAGGACACGGCTTTTTGCAGACAGTCGGGCATATTTCCAACCTATCAGCGGCCAAAATGGCGTGCTTGGGGTTATCGGCATTGGTTTGGGCAACGCGGATATGCTCACCGAAGGCCAGAAATCTTTTATCGATACTATAGCGACTCAAATTGCGCCCGTATTGGAGCGCGAACGATTATATGAAAAACAGCAACGGGCCAAAATAGAAATGGAGCATGAAAGACTGCGAAGCGACTTGCTTAGGGCAATATCGCACGATTTACGAACTCCTTTGACCAGCATTTTAGGATCATCGAGTACAGTTATAGAAAATTATGATGTCCTAACCGACGAAATGAGGCGAGATTTTCTGCAGGATATATACGACGACGCCGAATGGCTTAGCATTTTAGTGGAAAATATCCTGAGCATGACCCGTTTCTCGGAAGGAAGAATCGAGCTTAAAAAGGAAATGGAAGCGGTCGAGGAAATAGTGGCCGAAGCGGTTTCGCGCGTCAACAAGAGGGCAAAGCAGCATGAGATTTCAGTGTCTGTTCCAAAAGAACTAATAATGATACCGGTTGACGGGATACTGATCGAGCAGGTCCTCATAAATCTTCTCGATAACGCATTAAAATATACGTTGCCCGATTCTAAGATAAATGTGTCGGTAAAAAAGGAAGACGGCAAAGTGATGTTTCAAGTAAGCGATAATGGGCCCGGCATCCCGGAAGAGGAACTTCCTTTTATCTTTAACAGATTTTATACAAAAAATCTCAATAATACGAGCAGGCCCGGTATGGGCCTAGGGCTCGCGATCTGTAAGTCGATTGTGGAAGCGCATGGGGGCGAAATCTCCGCCGATAATGATCCTGCGGGCGGAGCGGTATTCAGGTTTACGATACCAATAAGGGAGGAAGATCATGAATCCATTGATACTGATAGTCGATGATGAAAAGTCAATCCGCCATTTTATAAAGGTTGCTCTGGAAACGCAGAGCTACCGGTGTATGGAGGCCGAGAACGGTTTGACGGCTATTTCGCTGGCCGCATCATATTCGCCCGATATCATGATCCTCGATTTAGGGCTTCCCGATATCGACGGCATTGACGTGATAAAAAAAATTCGCGAATGGTCTGCTTTGGACATTATAGTGGTTTCCGCACGCGGTCATGAACGCCAAAAAGTGGAAGCATTGGACGCGGGCGCCGATGATTATCTTACAAAGCCATTTAGCGTTCCCGAGCTTCTGGCACGCATAAGAGTGGCACTGCGGCGGGAAAATGCATTGGAGAGACACGAGGAAGGGCTGCTGCAGCCAGTGTTCGAATTGGACGATTTAAAAGTAGATTTCGACAAGCAGAAGGTCACTATCTGCGACAAGGATATACATCTTACGCCGACGGAATATAAACTGCTCGCGCTGCTCATTAAACATCGCGGCAAGGTATTGACGCACATGTCTATCATCAAAGAGATATGGGGCCCGTATTCTGTGGACGATACGCAATCCTTGCGTGTATGCATGGCTAATATCAGGAGAAAGATCGAAAGGGATCCGGCCCAACCGCGATATATTATAACCGAGGTGGGCGTGGGATACCGTTTCGCCGATGAGTAAACTTAAAGTTCCTTAGCCATGGTTATAAGATAAAATGGACGGGGGGTTATATAATCGTAAAGATGACTTTCTTTCTTGCCGATTTCATTAAAGCCGAATTTTTTATACAGTCCTATGGCCGCTTCATTCCATGACGAGGTATGAAGATGCACGCCCAGTACACGCCTTTCATGCAAATAATCGATATATCTTGACATCATGCGGCTGCCTATGCCCGAGGAACGGTATTCTTCCAAAACGTTTATATGCAAGTGAGCCGGATAACGGTCAAGCGGTACCGACGGATACGCTTCTCTGAGCAACGCGGATATAACCAGTCTTGCTAAATATGCCATGCAGGCAGGCTGAAATATTGTGCCGGAGGAGAAAAACGATGTCACCGATAACGGTATGCCTATAGTGTTCATGATCAAATGATACCTTCGTGTATTTGCGCAACCCATAATGTATCCTGCTATGCGTCCATGGCTTTTATCATAAGCCAGAAACGTCGATTCCGGTTCATAACGCAGATAGTATAGGGTAGCAACATAAGCCATAAAAATCCTGTTAGAAAAAAAGTTATCTATGTCCTCTCCCATAAAAGCCGTCTTATTGAATATTTCCCGCACATCGTTAATATAACGCTTATCATAGTTTATAATGCATATTTCACTGTTCATTTTTTCTTTTCCTTTTTACCATGATATTATATAATTATACCATCGCCAATAGAAAGGGGAGAGGTATGATTATATTTTCGAATAAACGGTGCTTTAGGTTTTTTATGCTTTTCATGCTTGTTGGGGTGATTGTGTTGACATCGTGTTCACACGGCAAACAGCCAGATTATACGTCCATCGCTATCAGTAAAGGTAAAAGAATACTGGTCATAGCGCCGCATCCTGATGATGAAACCCTTGGAGTTGGCGGGACGATATATCAAGCTGTAAAAAACAGCGATGATGTTAAAGTGGTTATAGTAACCAGCGGCGATAGCTTTACCAGAGCAGCTGAGATATTGACCAAACACCCCATTCCCGGTATAAAAGACTACATCCGGCTGGGCTATATCAGGCATTCCGAAAGTCGCAAAGCGCTGGAAAGCCTTGGCGTAAAGCCCGATAATATCATATTCTTGGGTTATGCGGACACGAGCTTGAGATTTCTGTGGGACAGCTTTTGGGACAAGCCGCACGTAAGCGGAGATATAAGGAGTGCTTATTCGCCTTATGACGATATATACCAGCTTAAGGTACCCTATATGGGTCAGGCGCTGGAAACTCAGTTGGCAAATATAATAGAACAGTATAAACCGACAGACATATACTATCCGAGTACAATGGACGCTCACCCCGATCATTGGGCTGCAGGGGCTTTTACGGAATATGCGGCGTATGTCTCGAACTACACCGGGGAATTGCATGCATACCTTATACATCATAAGTTATGGCCTTCGTTGTGGGCGATGAACAAAAATGCTCCAGAAATGCCTCCTGCTGATATTAAAAACATCGGCGGTTTTAAATGGGAAGAAGATAAGCTATCGGATGATGCAATAGATGCCAAACTTCAAGCTGTTAAAAAATATAAGACGCAGATAGATGTTATGGCACCGTTTATGTACGGATTTATAAGGAACAGCGAGAGTTTCATGCAGCCTCAAGTAAGCGTTATCCCTGAATTAACTGCTGTCTTCGATGTTCCCGGACAAATAACCCAAAATAAGTTTATGCTTATAAAGAATATAGGCGATAATGAATTCAAACGGATTGAAGAACCGTCTGCTAACATAGTCCAGCTAAACAGCGCGTCAGCGAATAATACACTTTATATAGCGCTTAAGCTGCATTCCAAACCGGAAGCGAGTTTGTCGTATGAGATGCATATTCGTTTGCTTTATCCAATGAGTGTCAAAAGAATTGATCTGCTATATAAAAAAGGCAAGTGGCAGTACGAAAATAAGGCCGGCAACAGTATAGTTATTAACGACATAAATGGTAACGTATATGACAAGGTATGGCTATGCTGCAACCTTCCTATATCCACCCCTCGCTACCTCTATATAAACGCAGATATAAGCAAAGGGGATAAGATGATAGATCATTTACCTTTATATATGTTTAAACTTCAAGCACAATAAAGACTGGCCATATATAGTAGTCTGACAATACAGACTTACAGTTGAAGGCACACGGCATTTTATTTTACAACTTGCCATATGGCAAACAAAGCTATAAAGAAGACACCGACATTGCCTAAATGGTTAATCGATGCAGCCGAAAAAAATTATTGGCCGGGTGAAGATACCGATTTGCATATGATAATATCGAATTACAGCGATAAAGTTATTAAAGAACCGAATATAAGATAGCCCCTGCTCAATGATAGCAGCGATGCAATTAATGAATGTCATGAGATTAGCCATGCTATAACAAAACCGGGAATGATGAAAGAGCTGGCCATGCTGCATATAAAAATGCCCGATATTGATAAGGCGTGTAGTTTCAATTTACACGTCGCCGTCGATGACGGCATTAGCTACGTTAACAATGATTGGCGCTTTTGGGTGTACCTAAATATCAGGCTTTATCTTGCCGATCAAGTGATAAGCTATTTGTTGAATGTGACTGTTCAGCCGTCCTAAAGGCTTGGTAACGATCAGCCTCTGGCTCATGTGTTCCCGATACGGTGAAACTAAAGCTCGTTTCGGGAATTTCCAAAGCGCCGATAATCTCTCATTATCTTGTCATTTTAGGGCGGGACCGTCTTTAGCATTGTTTAGATAGTTCGGTTACGCTGGGAAATTCTTATCCTACACTTCGCTAAGTTTCACCAGATATCCTTCACAAAATCGCCTTGAGGCTAATCGTTACCCTCGCCTATGCGTAATAACCACTGAATAAACACTGTTAAATTAATTGCGCAAAATAAAATTGACCGTTGACAATATCAAAAACCGATATATAATATACATGTATTATTTTATTTCATGTATAAATACGGGGGTAAGCTTATGACACCTAAGCAACGCATGGTGACCGCTTTCAAAAATCAACAGCCAGATATGATTCCGGTAGCACCGGATATGTCCAATATGATACCCTGCCGTCTCACAGGCAAGCCTTTCTGGGACATATACCTATACAATAATCCGCCGTTATCTGATGCTTATATCGATGCAGTAAAATACTTCGGCTTTGACGGATGGTCTGACAAGGGAGGGCTAGGCCCCAGTCCCGCCAGCCAATGCACTTATGAACATGAGATACTGCAAAAAACCGATGAACGTATAGTACGCAAGACCATTTGCCGTACGCCCGAAGGCGATTTGGAGTCCACTACTGTGTATTATGTAGCCGATCCACCTACCGTGGTAGAAAAATATATCAAGGATATCAAAAAGGACCTGCCCAAAGCCAAATATCTCTTTCCCGATCCGTCGCAGTGCAGCCTTGAACCACTGAGGCTTCATATGGAACGCATGGGCGATATGGGAGCAGTGGGCGGTGCGGTAGGCATACCCGGGTTTCAGGGCTGGGTAGACCTCATACATGGCGGTGTGGAGGCCATGACGTATATGTATTATGATTATCATGACGAGATAATGGAGCTGGCCGATATACACCATCAATACGCGGTGGCCTATGCCAAGCGCCTTATAGAAGCCGGACCAGATTTTATTCTCATAGGTGCTTCGGGGTTGCTGACGCTGCAATCACCTTCGATATTCCGCGAACTGAGCCTACCCAGCATAAAGGAGATCACCCATATGGCACGCCAGGCCGGCATACCTTCTCATCTGCATTCCTGCGGTAAAGAACGATGGCTGGTGGAAGTGCTGTCCGAAGAAACAGAGCTTGATTCCATAGAGCCGCTGGAACAGCCACCGATGGGCGACTGTGACCTGGCCGAGATAAAGCAGAAGTTCGGACGCCGAATAGCGTTAAAGGGTAACTTACATACGACCAAAACAATGCTCTACGGCACACCTAAGGACGTGAAGCGCGAGTGCCTCAAAACCATACTGGCAGCCGGAGAAGGCGGTGGATTCGTGCTGTCCACCGGTGACCAATGCGGCAGGGATACGCCGGATGAAAATATCTTTACGATGGTGGAGACTGCCAGAGAGTTCGGCAGATACCCGCTGGATTACGATAGAATTTCAAGAGAACTGGAGCGATTGGAATAGTGGCTGTAAAACAGATATATCAGCAGGTTAAAGAAGAGATCGAACGGGATATCGAGGCATACCATGCCGGTAGGATACAGCAATTACCGTCAGAAAACCGATATGCCGAAATACTGCATGTCAGCCGTATGACGGTGCGCAAAGCCGTCGAAGAGCTTATACAGGAAGGGCGAATTGTGCGTATACCCGGCAAAGGGCTGGCTATACCCGAGGCCTCTGGCAGCGATGATAGCTTGCGTCACAAATTGGCTTTTATCATACGCTACAGCCCTGATGACGATTTTTTCTCGCGCACTGTGCTAGCATGCAGCCAGGTGGCCAATGAATATGGTTATGGTTATTCCATATATAATATAGCGTCCGGGCAACCGGCTGATATAAACGTTTTGGATGATGTAGACGGTGTTTTGCTGACCTATTATAACGAGGAACATGGCGATAAACTGCTGGCTGCAGCGCGCAAAGCCCATATACCAGTGGTATGCATAGACAACATACCGCTGGATAACGATGTCGCATATGTATTGTCAGATGATGTCCAAGGCGGTTATATGGCGGCTAAACATCTGCTCGAGCATGGCCACCGCGATATACTTTTTATAATAGACCAGCAAGATGAATATTCCATAAACCATAGATTGACCGGCTATAAAATGGCTATGGAAGAATACGGCTTGTCGGTAGATGAACATAATATAGTCCGCATAGATACCAAGAATGACTTGGAGCTTGTGCTGGAACAACGCCTTAATGAGAGCCAACCTTTTACTGCCATAATGAGCTATACCGATGAATACGTGGTAGAGGCCTATAGGGTGCTGCGCGATATGGGCATAGATATACCGGAGCAGGTGTCACTGGTCGGATACGGTGATTTTATGAAAGGGCGGTTGCTGGAGGTACCGCTGACTACTATAGCCATGCCCACATTCGATATGGGCGCTACGGCTTGCCGCATGCTCATAGATTATCTGGAAGGCAGAGGGCCACTTGGTCGGATGGTTTTGAGCGTAAAGCTGATAGAGCGAGCATCTGTCGCTCAATGCTCTAAGTCGAAGTGAAATTTATGTAAGTATGAAGGAGAATGATTGAGATGACAGGAAGGGAACGCTTTTTAACGGCCATTAGCAACGGAAAGCCTGATAGATTGCCTTGTCAGGTGCACAGCTGGATGCAATACTATTTGGATACATACCTACACGGTATGGATCAGTATCGGGCATATGAATATTTTGACATGGATCCAGTTATATATGTTTCGCCCAGGTTTATCTACGATGAACACGATCTGGCCGACTGGATAGTGGATAACCGCGATCTGGGCTATGATGACGACGGCAACCGCGTGTGGGAGAGGATAATAATTACACCAGAAGGCGTTTTAACCGAGAAAGGCGCGGTCAATAAATATACCGAATGGATTACAGAGTGCATTATAAAAGATGAGAAGGATTTTGAACTCTGGAACAAATACGTGCCGTTACCGGCGCAAGTGGATTGGAGTCCGGTTATAGAGGCCAAACGGCGCATAGGTGATAGCGGCATAGTGCGCAGCGGATACTTTGATTTCGGACAGGGCAGTCCATGGCAAAGCTTTGTGAACATGTACGGTACCGAAAATGCCATAATGGCCTGCTTTGACAAACCTGACTGGCTACATTATGTACTGGATTCCATGCTTAAAAAGAAGCTCACCGTTATAGAGCGTGGCGGCAGAATAGAGCTAGACTTGGTGGAAACAGGCGGTGGGGCAGGCTCCAGCACTGTTATAAGCCCGACGCTGCATAAAGAATTTTGCCTGCCGTATGATCAGATACAGCACAAAGCGTTACATGAAGCCGGTACCAAGGTGGTATATCACTTGTGCGGCGGTCTGATGCCGTTGCTGGATATAGTAGCTCAGAATGGTGCTGATGGATTGGAGACCATGACGCCGCCGGCCATGGGAGGCGACTGCAATCTGGCTGAAGCCGACAGGCAAGTGGGTGATAAGCTGTTCTTCATAGGCGGCTTTGATCAGAATGCGGGTTTTGAGAAGGGAAATCCGAAATCGGTGAAGGAGATGGTGTACAAGCTCCATACCTCCTGCCCGAACGGAGGATATATATGCAGTCCTTCCGATCACTTTTTCTTCGGTGACCCCGAGAACATAAAGGCCTTTGTGGAAGCTGCTAGAGAATGTGTCTATTAAAGAGGTAGAATTAGATTATATTTAGCACTTTATAAGAGCTTAATAGAATGTCTCGACGTTTGTGGCGGCGAGAAATCAGTTTAAGCGATATGAAGGCTTGAGGGTTAACGCAATAAGGCAATCGCGGGAGCCAGTCTATCATGTACTGAGCCGTTGACCATATACACTCGACCGTAGTATACTGAAAAAGTGCGGACGGGGTTATTCCTTCTATCAACGCATACAGAAATAATTGTCGGTTTATATCGAAAAAATAAATTGAAGGTTGATCAAGAACCGCTAAAACGCAGATTTTTTATGATGAATGAAACAAATGTAAAGGGTTAAATGATAATGTTTATAAAACAGGTAAAAGAGCAGTTAGAGAAAATGTCTGAAACAGAAAAGGAAGAATGGATTTTGACTCAGGCAAAATTACTGGAGGAGAACGAACAGCAAAGTTTTTTAATGTCGCTTTCCGGTGAAAAGAAAGTTATATACATGCCAAGTCAGAGAGAGATAGAAGAATTATGTGAGAAGATAGATCATGGTGACATTTATCTTGAGTATGAGACACATTATTACGAGTTTGATGATGACGGCAGATATATGGATGATTGGAAAGTATGGCATAACGATCCATTCCAGGCAATGGATTTCCTGAACAGAGTTTTCAGGGGATGCCATGATTTGCTGCTCTTAAATGAGTATGAAACCGTGGCTGATATATTAGACAGGGTTTGCAACCTGGAATTCAAAGTGATGGAATCTCCGGCTTCGGAAGATTTTGAAGATGATTCGCCATTCACGTTGGAAAATGCTGCTGAAGAAGGCATGCTATCTTTGAGTATCGGCGATATTGGAACGGACTGGATAATGGCATACGTTAAGCTGGCGGACAGATGGGATAGCCCGGAACTTGCAAGGAGATTAGTTGAAATATTCAATCAACCGATATGTAAGAAGCTCAATCCGAGCATGCTTATTGGAGAAGAACTCCCAAATGATCTATTTCCTCATATGTTTGAAATATTAAATATACAGATTTTGGATGCGGAATCAAATTTTAATAATTTGTTTTCTAAAACTGTCTTTACCCACGACAAATATCTGTATGAGAAAAAGCTTAAAAGACAAAAGGAAATATTATTGAATATTCAGATGAAGTGTATAGATGCAATACAAAAAAAGCCTCAACAGAAAGGCTCTGTTCTTGCAGCTTCATGGAAACAGATTGGAGAACTCATTGATGCACTCAAGTATGAGCGATATATTGATGACCAATGGGAAATTGAAGAAATCTGGAATATTTGTAATGCATTATCAAAGACAAACAAGCTGGGGCAAGAAGATTGGGAATTGAGAAAAAATATTTTGTCCGATATTATTCTGCACGATTATTATAATGATTACGGCTGCTATGACCCAATGTTTGATCTGTCAAATGAATTGTGTGTAAAGGCAGATGAGTTTCTCGTGTTTGCAGATATAATGGATGCCTCTGGTTATTATAAAAAAGAAGCAGCACATTTATATCATAAATATGGGAGAGACAACAAATATGTTTCTTATCTGGAAACTCATTTGGGAAAGGAAAGTGAAACATATGTGGCGCTGATAAATTATTATAAGGAGCATGATAATTTTGACAGGGCACGCCAGGTGGCAGAACAGGCATTAGAAAAATGCAAAGATGACCTGACGGATGCTTTTATATATCTCCTTGTTGATGCAGAAAAGAGAAAAGATAAAGACAAGTATAAAAAATTGTATAGCAGTGCGAAAAGAAGGCGTTTGGCAGATATTAACCGAATAGATCAAGCATTAAGTGATTTGAAATCAGGTAGTCATACTTAACACTGCTTCAGACTTC
This sequence comes from Mahella australiensis 50-1 BON, assembly GCF_000213255.1. Classification (NCBI taxonomy): domain Bacteria; kingdom Bacillati; phylum Bacillota; class Clostridia; order Mahellales; family Mahellaceae; genus Mahella; species Mahella australiensis. Next base: position 3,019,972 of record NC_015520.1, on the reverse strand, counting down.
GGGACATAGTAAGCTTTTAGTTAAAAAATTCTACAATCACTTATTGAAGATGAAGTAAGGCGGCACGTTAAAGAACGTATAGAGATATTTGCCCCTGGGGGAGGTTTCGTATTCACCTAGGTTCACAACATCCAGGCCAATGTACCCATAGAAAATATTATCGCTATGTTTGAGACCGTTATGGCGCAGAGGCAGCGTTAAGAAAAGTAATCATTCTACGCCGTGGTAATAATGTCCTCTGGTCACGTTGCCGCCACATGAGCCTTTGATTATCTCGTCAGTGCTATTTAATGCCGTTTTGTAAAGGGTTACGATGCGCCTGATGCTTTCATCATCATAGCCGCTGAGATCGAGGCGCAGACTGTAAGGATGCAGCGGCAGCAGGTCTTTTACTTTATCGGCCATGCATAGTTCATAGGCGTTGAGTATCTCCATATAGCAACCGGATTTGCTGAGATATGTGCGAATGGGCAGCGATTTACCCTTCCTGTCGCGTAGGCTGTAGCTATGTTTTATGCACGGTTTTGAACAAGGCTGCTCAAGGCTGAAATGGCCGACTGTCGCGCCTATCGGGCAGCCCTCGGCTATCATCAAGGGCAGGCGGCCGTGAGCCATAAGCTCCATAGGTATAGGACTGCCCGACGAGAGGTCGCGCAATTGGTCCAGCGTCAGCTCGAGCGACGGCATAAAGCGTTTTATGCCCATGCAGGCGTAAGCGGCCGCAGCGTTGCTGTTGAATATATTAAGGGAGAAATCACCGTATATAGACCCTATACCGGCATCTTTGGCGCATTTTATCTGGCCGGCATCCGATACCAGCACGCCGTCGTAAAGCTCCCTTGCCGATGACAAAGCATCTATTATATCGTCCAGATCTCGGTCGCGGGCTATGCGAGGCATAGCCCATATTACTGATATACCGGCATCATGGCACAGCCGTACCGCCTGCACAGCGCTTTGGCCTACTGCTTGCCTGGCACTTAGGCGTAGATATATGCCGTTGGCGCCGGCCTCTATAGCTGCTCTGGCATGCTCGAGTTTATCCAGCATGACGTATATAAGCGGCCTTGCCTGAACGTTTGCTCTTGAGGTTTCGACATGGCCGGAAGGGATTGAAACGGCATTCCTATGCTTTTGATCTATTATCTCTTCGGCCAGTTGTTCAAGGGCATGCCTTCGCATATCGTTTATGGCTGATACTGGTAACCAGGCATTAGGCGAGAGCTCGACTTCTACGTTCTTAAATCTGAAAGGCATATCGCCGACTCTGTTTATCTGCTCCATAATGCGCCCTCTTTGCAGTGGCGCATGTTCGGCTTGTTGTATGATTTCGGCACCCGTATATTTCACATAATGGCCGTTGCTGTCCCATATCTCCATTATAGGGAATCGGCCCTCCACGATAGCGACGCGGGCGTTTATATCAACATAACGTTGAGCCGTTTTTAGCCATGTTTTCAAGCTTTTGTCCATCTCGGCATCGGATGTTTTGTAAATACCCACTCCCGCTCTAACCGGCTTATCGGTGCGTATAAACACCTCTTGTCCGGCGCCGGCCACCCTTATGGCCTGACCATCACGCGTTATATAAGTCACTATTTGCCCGTGACTGGAAGCACCGTCCCTTATCTCTATGCCATCGCCCAGCGATAAAGGCGCTTGTAGCCTCAGGCCGATCATGCGGCGGTGGGAATCGTAAACTTTTGTCGTGCCCAACGGAACACCCCAGTTGTCGGGTTTATCGGGACATATCATGTCGATGCCGCTTTTGCCATAGATATATCCTTTGGAAAATCCGCCGCGATTAAAGATCTGCATAAGCTGCATCATGTCCTCCGGGTCTATCAAAGGCCGGATATCCGCTGCCAGTCTGTCCAGTGCCTTGCGGTATTTGCTGGTCACCACCGCCACATACTCCGGGCTTTTCATTCGGCCCTCTATCTTTAGCGCTGTTACGTTGGCATCGGCCAAAGCAGGCAGATCCTCTATAAGGCATAGGTCCTTCATGCTCAAAAGGTACTGAGGCGGATAGGACTTCCCGTTTTCCTCCTGCAGGCTGTATAGCATACGGCAAGGTTGGGCACACCGGCCGCGATTGCCACTGCGGTCACCCATGAAACTGCTCATCAGGCATTGGCCGGAATATGCATAGCACATGGCGCCGTGCACGAAAACCTCTATTTCCAAGCCGCCGGCTTGTGCCATATGCGATATTTCCTCCAGCGACAGCTCGCGGGCCGGCACCACCCTTTTAAATCCCAGTTCCCTAAGCATAGTAGCACCATGCGCATTGTGTATGGTCATCTGCGTGCTGGCATGTAAAGGCATATCGGGCAAATGCTTCTTCACGAGCGATGCTATACCCATATCCTGTACTATCAAACCATCGGCTCCCGATTCATAGAGCATCTCGAGATACGGTAGCAGCGCATCGAATTCATCATCGCGTATCAATGTATTTACAGTTATATATACTTTAACGCCTCTTAAGTGAGCGTAGTCCAAGGCATATTTAAGGCTCTGGTCGTCAAAATTGCCGGCGTACTGACGTGCATTGAAAGCATTGCCGCCCATATATATGGCATCGGCGCCGGCCTTTACGGCCGCTTCAAAAGCGTCCATGCTGCCGGCTGGGGCCAGGAGTTCCATCATATTAGCCATTTCCGTAAATTACAGCATCCTCTCTTGTAATGATTTTGCAGACTTATATGTCTGTCTTTTCTATAATTATATTACCTTGGAGTGCAAGAAACAATCTCAGTCCATATACATGCTGAGCCCTCGTGGCTGTTCAAGTATCTCACAGGCTTGGTAACTGATTAGGTGCTCTGACATGAGCCTCAAGGCGATTTTGTGGAGGATATCTGGTGAAACTTAGAGAAGTGTAGAACACGGCTTAATATATATGCCTCGCTACGGCTGTGAAGCTGGACCACTACGTAATCAAAGATTGCTGTGGTCCTACGCTTCAAAAGCCCGCTCGACATATATATTAAGCCTTCTACAATAGTCACGAGCCCTCTGATAAAGTATCCGTTGTTATCGTCTTATAGTTTAATAGTGCAAAAGATGTTATAATATATACAGCATTGAGCATTGACATTAAAATTTGAAATAAGCGAGGGCATATGGGTATACCGGTAAAAGTTGATAGTGTATATGAGGTAGTTATAGAGGATATAGGTACCGACGGCGAAGGCATAGGCCATATAGCGGGCTTTACCGTCTTCGTTCCGAGGGCCGTTATAGGCGACAGAGTATCAGTTAAGATAGACAAGGTAGGTAAGCGATATGCCGTAGGCCATATAGAGTCTGTCGTGGAACCGTCCGACTATCGCATACAGCCACTATGCCCGGTGGCGAATCGCTGTGGCGGATGCCATATACAAGCCATGGCCTACGATGCCCAATTGGCTTATAAAACGCGGCATGTGAAGGATGCATTGCAGCGCATAGGCGGCTTTGACGATGTATCCGTATTGGATACTATAGGAATGGAGAGGCCGTGGCACTATAGAAACAAAGCGCAATTGCCTGTGGGCGTTTTTTCCGGCAGGCCGGTTATGGGCTTTTTTGCTGCAGGTACGCACGATATAGTTGACATAGATACCTGTCCCATACAGCATCCGGCGGTTGATGCTGCGATAAAGGCGGTCAAAGATTATGTCAGCAGTTATAATGTAGCCGTGTACGACGAAATGACGGGTAAAGGCCTGCTGCGTCACATAATGGTGCGCGTTGGCTTTAACAGCGGACAGGTAATGGTGGTTCCGGTTATAAACGGTGATTCGATACCACATGCTAAGGAGTTTACGGATATGCTGCGGCAAAACATCGATGGCCTCGCATCGGTGGTACTGAATATAAACCGTCGGCGTACCAACGTCATATTGGGCAGCCAATGTAAGGTGATATATGGCAATGACCATATAATGGATACATTGTGTGGCCTGACGTTTAAGATATCGCCTCTGTCGTTCTTCCAGGTAAACCCCAGGCAAACCGAGGTATTGTACACAAAAGCCATCGAATATGCCGGTTTGGATGGTACACAGACCGTACTCGACGCCTATTGTGGCATAGGCACCATATCGCTGATAGCTGCTCAAAAAGCCGCCAAAATATATGGCATAGAGGAGATACAACAGGCCGTTGACGATGCACGCGAGAACGCGCGGCTGAACGACATAAGTAACGTCGAGTTTATATGCGCCAAGGCAGAGGATGCCATAGGCCGGTTTATTGAGGATAAGGTGCGCATAGACGTCATAATAATGGATCCGCCGCGCAAGGGTTGCGACAAGGGCTTTTTGGAAACAGCTGTCCGGTTATGTCCAGAAAGGATGGTATACGTGTCGTGCAATCCGGCTACTCTAGCCCGTGATATGCGCTTCCTTGCGGACCATGGCTATAAAGCTACAGCAGTCCAACCCGTAGACATGTTCCCGCATACCACACATGTTGAGACGGTGGTATTGATGTCAAGGGTCGAGAAATAGAAAGCTTAAAATGCTTATAAATAAAGGGTTTCCAGACATTGATCATTTCTTTTGGCTGCTCTGCCTTTGATGATAATGTTGGGAAGCCCTTGTTTTTATTGTTTGTGGGAACATATCAACTGCCCTAAAATCGATAGGGTTGAGGAGACAGGATAGATGTAAGGTTACTGCTTTAATTGGTCAATTTGGTCAGAATTGCTTTATATATAGGACAAACGCCTTATTAAACAAACCAATAATTAACTAATATCATGGGAAGGCACTTCTCTCAATTCTTATGGTTCCAATCATACGTCGTACTATAACAATAAATATAAGCAAATAACAAAAAACCGCTTTCCTCTCTATAGATTTTGTGATATATTTAATTATAAGGCTTTATGTCTATCAGAAGCTCGATGAGGTGAAAAGATGGGCGAGATTATTAATGACAAATGGATTAATATCGATGAAGCGGCTACCTATTTAGGAGTGAAACCCGTTACAGTAAGAGGTTGGATAAGGAAAGACAAAGGAATTCCTGCCCACAAAATAGGAAAGCAGTGGAAATTTAAAATCTCAGAACTTGATAATTGGGTTAAAAGCGGAAAAAGTGCTATGGAATAAACATTATTGTTGATGAAACGTAAATTACACAAAATTAGAATGGGGTTAAAAGAGGATTATGGCCGTGAAAAAATCAGAATTGTATCCCCTTTTGTTGGAGTCTTGTAATAAATTAAGGGGCGGCGTTGAACCGGCTCGGTATAAAGATTATGTGCTTGTGTTGTTGTTCTTTAAGTATGTATCGGACAGGTATAAAGGACAACCGTTCGCAGAGTTTAAAATTAGTGATGGCGCGTCTTTTGATGATTTAATCAAAGCAAAAGGAAAGAGTGACGTTGGAGAACGTGTAGACAAAATTATCCAGAAATTCTTGGAGGACAACAAACTGCAAGGCGCACTTCCTGATGTCAGCTTTAATAATCCGGATGAGCTGGGTTATGGCAAGGAATTGGTGGACAAGGTATCCGGCTTAATTGCTGTATTCCAGAATCCGGCGATTGACTTCAAGAATAACAGAGCAAGTGGGGATGATATCATCGGGGATGCTTATGAATACTTTATGATGAAGTTTGCCCAGGAATCTGGTAAGAGCAAAGGACAGTTCTACACGCCGAGTGAGGTTTCCCGTATTATTGCAAGACTGATCGGGATTGGTAATATTAAGCAGATGCCAACAAAGAAATGGACCTTATATGATCCAGCAGCAGGTAGCGGCAGTCTACTGATTCGTGCCGCAGATGAAGCGCCGGTAGATGAAAATGGCGATTCGATTGTAACCATTTTCGGGCAAGAGAAGGATATCGCTACGGCTGGCCTAGCAAGGATGAATCTGATTCTCCACCATAAAGGTACAGGTGAAATTAAAAAAGGCAACACCCTAGTTTCCCCCGCTTTTACAGACGATTTTGGAGAGCTCAAAAAGTTTGACTTTATTGTCATGAACCCCCCCTTCTCGGACAAATCATGGAGCGATGGTATCAAAGCAACAGAAGATAAATATAAACGTTTTGACGGATACGGCATCCCTCCCGAAAAGAATGGTGACTATGCCTGGTTTTTACACGTTTTAAAATCACTTGATGACAATGGCAAAGCAGGCATCATCATGCCTCACGGCATATTGTTCAGAGGTAATTCTGAAGAAACAATCCGCATTGCTATTCTTAGAAAACGATATATTAAAGGCATTATCAGCTTACCGGCGAATCTCTTTTACGGCACAGGGATTCCCGCCTGCATTGTTATCATTGATAAAGAGAATGCGGATACAAGAGATGGAATTTTCTTAATAGATGCCAGCCGTGGTTTTAAGAAGGATGGTAATAAAAATAGACTACGTGAGCAGGACATTGAGAAGATAGTCCGGACCTTTATAAACCAAGAAGAAATTGAAGGCTATTCCCGTTTTGTAAAATATTCAGATATTCTGGAGAAAAATGCTGGCAATTTAAATGTATCGCGTTATATACAAAAAATTGACGATACGTTGCCACAGAATATTGCTGCACACTTAAAAGGCGGCATTCCGGGAACAGACATTGACTCGCTTAAAAGACTTTGGAGTATTTCTCCGGCTTTGAAACAAAAAATCTTCACTTGTACTGACAACCAACAAAATATTTACTACCTTGCCATCCCTACTGAAAATATAGAGGAAGCCATTTGGCAGGATGTTAATGTGCAAAACGAGAAGAAAAAAGAAGTTGATACAATGTTTACACAATGGCGCAATGCTGTTAAAAGCATCCTGCTGAATATTAACAGTGAAACGAACCCTAAGCAACTTATTCGCGCCATCTCCTCCATGCTTTTGGATACATATAAATCAGCGCTACTTCTTGATAATTATGACGTTTACGATTGCTTGTTGAATTACTGGAATGCAAAGCTGCAGGATGATGTATATGCTATCAAAGCTTATGGTTACGAGGCCGGTAGAGAAATTGAATACGAGTATGTACAGAAAAAAGTCAAAGATGAGAGCGGCGAAACTGTTTCCGTAGATGATACTTCGAAAGTGAAATCCTTTGATGGCGCTTTAATACCAAGAGAAATCATTGAGACATCATATTTTCCAGAAGACCTCAATGCTATAAATGCTTTAGCAGAGCAGTCTACAGCTTTGAAAGCCGAATTGGATGAAATGCGAGAAGAAGAATCCGGTGACGACGGGTTACTTAAGGAAGTGCTCAATGAGAATGAAGATGGCATCCCGAAGACGAATCTTATTAAGCGGCTAAAGGAATTGGATAGTAAGAAAACCTCTGTGGCTATGGACGCCATGACAAAGCTGATGACTCTATTTGATGAGGATAAAACCGACGAGATGGAGGTACTAATTAGTAAAACTCCGGAACTGGCTAAATTCGATATCAGAAACAAGAATGGAACTTTCGGAAAAGCCAAGCTAAAAGCAGCATTTAAGCTTGCTATGGATTCAGCAGTTGTTCCCGAGATATATAAAGAAGAGTACGATGCTTTACTTGCGTACCAGGCTAAAATGATAAAGAAAGAAGAAACGGACAAAGCTATAAAAGAAGCGCAAAAGGCTCTTGATGACAAGGTGCAAGCAAAATACGTAGAGCTGACTGTGGATGAAATCAAACATCTGCTCTTTAATATGAAGTGGATGGCAAAGCTGGAAGCGGATATTAAAGATGAGATTGAACAGGTGCTAAATACTATGTCTGCTAAGGTGTTGCTTATTGCAAAGCGATATGAGCATACACTTGGAGAAATTGAAGAAAAGGCGGAAGCATCAAGAAAAGCGGTTATGGCAGCTTTGGAGAGGATGGGATACAAATGGTAACTTATCCGAGTGATTGGGAAAAAGATACAGTTTCAAATGTTGTTGATATTACGACAGGATGTCGTGATACACAAGATAACAAAGCAAATGGCAAATATCCATTTTTTGTTCGTTCCCCTATCGTGGAACGTATTGATGTAGCTGACTTTGATTGTGAAGCCGTACTGACTGCTGGGGACGGTATTGGAACCGGGAAGGTGTACCATTATGTTAAAGGAAAGTTTTCTGCGCATCAGCGAGTATATGTAATGAGTAATTTTAGAAATATTGATGGCAAATACTTTTATTACTTCTTTTCAAAAAACTTTTTCAAAGAAGTAGAAAAATATACAGCAAAATCATCAGTTGATTCAGTAAGACGAGCGATGATTGCAGATATGGAATTTGTTCATCCATCAGTTTCAGAGCAAAGAGAGATTGTCAAAGTTTTATCTGATTTCGATGCCTACATTGATAATCTTTCCGAGCTAATAAATAAGAAAAAGAGCATCCGTGATGGTGCACTGGTGGATTTGATTAGCGGTAGAACGAGGTTGGAAGGGTTTGATTATGAATGGGATAATGGAAAAATTGGAGATATATTGAAAATCCTACACGGGAAAAGCCAGCGGGGTGTTGAAAGTTATAATGGCAAGTACCCTATTTTAGGTACGGGTGGTGTTATAGGAAAAGCAACTGAATATTTGTGTGATTGGGAGTGTGTATTAATTGGTAGAAAAGGAACTATAGACAAACCAATTTACATGAATAGTCCATTTTGGACGATAGATACCTTATATTACTCAAAACCCGTAGAAAATCAATGTGTAAAATTTCAGTATTACATTTTTTGTGCAATTCCTTGGTATGATTATACTGAATCGTCAGGTAGGCCAAGTTTGTCAAGAAAGGTTATTGAAAATATTCCAATTAGAATACCTAAGTATGAGGAGCAACAAGCTATAGCTTCAGTGTTGACAGCTATGGACAAAGAAATTGAAAACTTGGAAGCTGAACGAGATAAAATGATACAAATCCGTGAAGGCGCAATGGACGATCTCTTAACGGGCCGTGTGCGCCTCACTGTGTAAGGAGGAATCAAGATGGCAACAGTTGATGCTGAGAAGAAATTGCAAAATAGAGTTCTTCACTGGCTGGTTGATGACCTGGGCTACACTTATCTTGGTAATTTAGAGGATATCGATAACACATCTGTAAAAGAAGAACTTCTGAGAGCGAATCTGAAAAAGCGTGGGTATGGCGATGACCAGATTAAGATTGCCATCAATGAACTCGTAAGCAAGATCAATAACCAGGCTGATACGCTTTATGAGATTAACCAGAAGGTATATTCCCTCCTTCGTTATGGTCGGCAGGGAATAAAAGATGCCAATGGACAACGCCAGACCGTGCATTACATCGATTGGGTGGATATCGACAAAGATGATTTTGCCGTAGCTGAGGAGGTGTCCGTCCTTCGGTATGACAAAGTAACAAGAAAGCGTCCTGATTTGGTCTTGTATATTAACGGCATAGCTATGGGTGTATTTGAGTTGAAAAGTTCCTATGTCAGCTCGGGCACGGGTATTCGACAGATGTTAACTAATCAGAAAAGGGAAAACATACTCAATTTCTTTGGTGCTATACAGCTTTTGTTTGCAGGAAATGAAGCCGAAGGATTGTTTTATGGTACTATCAACACACCAGAAAAGTATTACCTTAAATGGAAAGAAGATAAAAATGCAACAGATGACTTGTCTGCAAAAATCAAAACGCTACAGCAAAAGGAAGCGAATCGTCTGAGAGATGGTGTTATTTCACTTTGCCAGAAAGAACGCTTTTTATCTCTTGTACATGATTTTGTGATTTTTGATGCCGGTATTAAGAAAATTCCAAGACATAACCAGTATTTTGCTAATATTGCTGCAAGAAAGAGAATTCTTGAGAAACAGGGCGGTATTATTTGGAACACACAGGGTTCAGGAAAGTCTCTAATTATGGTGTGGCTTACAAAATGGATTGTAGAAAATGTCCCTGATAGTCGTGTTGTAATTATCACAGATAGAGAAGAATTGGATGACCAGATTGAAAGTCTTTTTATCGACGTAAACGAAAAAGTACGCAGAGCAAAAAGCTGTAAGGACCTTCGTGATATTTTAGATAAAAGCGATGACCCGATTGTTTGCTCGCTAATTCACAAGTATGGTCATAATGCGGGGAAACAAGCAGATATAGACCAATACCGTAAGGAACTTCTGAAGGATCTTCCGAAAGACTTTAAGGCAAAGGGAAACATCGTTGCTTTTATAGACGAATGCCATCGTACCAATTCTGGCAAGCTGCATGAAGCAGTAAAAACATTGATGCCCGATGCAGTCTTAATTGGTTTTACTGGTACTCCATTGCTTAAGACGGATAAGAAAACAAGCCTTGAAATCTTCGGCCCATACATTCATACTTATAAGTTTGATGAAGGTGTGGCCGATGGTGTTATTTTGGACTTGAGATATGAGGCAAGAGATGTTGACCAGGATTTGTCCAGTCAAGATAAAGTTGACCTGTGGTTTGAACAAAAAACAAAGGGCTTAACAGAACGCGCAAAGCTCCAACTCAAACAAAGTTGGACTTCCATTAAAAAACTATATAGCTCAAAGCAACGCTTGGAGAAAATAGCATCTGATATAGTTTTTGATATGAGTCTTAAACCAAGATTGAAAGAAGATCGCGGTACTGCTATGCTCGTTGCTAATAGCATCTACGAAGCCTGCAGATATTGGGAAATTTTCATGAGCATGGGCTTTACAAAATGTGCCGTTGTAACATCGTATGAGTCAACCACCCAAAGTGTGCGGACGGCTACTTCTGATCTCTCACAGGAAAGCGAAGAATACAAAAAGTCCATTTATGAGCGGATGCTTGGTGGCAAGAAGCTCTCGGAATTTGAAAAAGATGTGAAGAAGCAATTTAAAGAAAACCCAGCACAAATGAAGCTTCTTATTGTGGTTGATAAATTGCTGACAGGCTTTGACGCACCAAGTGCCACTTATCTATACATTGATAAATCCATGCGTGACCATGACCTTTTTCAAGCTATTTGTCGTGTCAATAGACCGGATGGCGAAGATAAGGACTATGGTTATATTGTTGATTATATGGATTTATTCCGTAATCTACAGCTTGCCATTTCTGATTATACGTCAGAGGCATTTGATGGGTTTGACAAAGAGGATGTCGAAGGACTTATTAAAGGTCGCTATGATGAAGCAAAGTCAGAAATGGAAGGTACACTTGCATCGTTGGAGGCATTATTCGAGAACGTTCCGGAACCGAAAGCTGATACTGACTTCATTGAATATTTCTGCGGAGATAACAGCGAAGACGATGAAAAAACAGCGCGTAGAGATACTCTGTACACGTTAACGGCGGCGCTCACTCGTTCTTTTGTGAATTGTTGTGATAAACTTGTATCTGATTATGGCTATTCGGAAGATGATGTCAATCATTTGCGCGAAGAGATTTCCGGATACAACAAAATTAAAGAAATGATAAAGCTGGCAAGCTGCGACTATATCGACCTAAAGCCTTATGAGGCGGATATGTGTTATATCCTTGACACTTATATCCGCGCCGAAGATTCCAGGGTTATCAGTGAACTGGGAAATATGTCAATTGTCGAATTGCTTCTAAAGGGTAAAACCACCACGCCAGTCGATTTAGTCAAAGATTTACCTGGTACTAACGAAGCAAAAGCAGAGATTATTGAAAACAACTTGCAGCATGAAATTGTCAGAAAAATGAGTTCAAACAGTGTGTATTACGGTAAAATGTCAGAAATGCTTAAGAAAATTATCCTACAACGCAAGGCGGAAGCGATGAGTTATGAAGAATACCTCAGACAAGTCGTTGAATTGGCAGAGGCTATTCTTCATCCGGAAACAACCAGCAACTATCCTGATGAGGTCAAAGATAGCGCAGCAAGGCGTGCTCTGTATGATTATTTTCAAAATAATGTTGAACTGACGGTCGATGTTGACAATGCGATTCGCATTTCCATCCAGCCTGATTGGAAAAGAAATTTTCAAAAACAGCAGCGTATTAGACTTGCTATATATAAAAAATTATTGTCTCATATGTATACTGAAGACAGAGCGACGGAAGAAACCAATAATGTTTTCGAAATAGTACAAAGACAGGAAGAATACGATGCGTAATGAAAAAATGATAATCGGTGGATTACCGATTGAGATTATCAGAAAGGAAAATCTGAAAAATTTATATATCAGGATAAACCCGCCAGAGGGTGATGTTACTGTCAGCACGCCAACCGGAATAAAGGACGAGGATATCGAAATGTTTGTTCTTAAAAAAATACCGGAGATCACTAAAGTCAGAGACAGGATGTTGGCACAGGAACGTCAAAGCAAGAGAGAATATGTTTCCGGAGAATCCCATTATTTGTGGGGTAAGCCTTACCGATTGCAGGTAGTGTATGAGGGAACACGTCATAAAGTTGTCAAGACACCGACTAAAATAATAATGACAGTACCAGAGGGAACGAACACTAAGGCAAGAGAAAAGCTGCTCATCGAATGGTACAGGAAGGAATTAAAACGGGTACTGGAGACTGTTGTAATAGACTGTGAGAAAAAGACGGGAATTCATGCAGAGGAATTTCGAATCAAAAATATGAGAACCAGGTGGGGTACATGCAATATTGATAAACGTAGGATATGGATTAACCTTCAGCTTGTCAAGAAACCAATGGAATGTCTTGAATATGTGGTGATTCATGAACTGGTACATTTATTGGAGAGAAACCATACACACCGATTCCATGCGCTTATTGAGGAATTATGCCCTACTTGGAAAGAAGTAAAGAAGATTCTGGCTACTATGCCTCTTGACCATATGGAGAAAGGAGAAAAGGAAACAGATGACGAGCAGACCGACATCGAGCGATATCTTTGATGTAAATAAAAAAACCGGAGCACTAATTCTTGGAAAAAATCGCCTTGATGATTACGCTACAAAATTCTTAACAAGGCATTGTAAAGAAGCTCTGACAACGCCGATGCCGCTGCCCGTTGAAAAGATTCTGCAGAAAGTCGGCCTTACAGTCAAGGAAGTATCCCTTTCCAGAAACTTGGACATTTTTGGATGCTGCATGTTGCTTGACGGTGAGGTTGAAGTCTACGATCGTGAGTCTGGTACATATCATTCTACCTTCTTCCCTGCTGGAACTATATTAGTCGATCCCAATTCTGAAGCGCTATACGGCGAAGGCTCTAAACGAAACACTCTAATTCATGAAGCATTGCATTGGGAGAAGGATAAAACTTATTTTGAAATTTTAGCACTCAAAAATGCTGAGGCTACTGAAAAACTCTATCCGATCATGTGCCGCCAGTCAGAAACATTCTACGAACCGCCGGAAGGGAAAAAAACAAAGGAGAACGAAGTAAAATGGCTGGAATGGCAGGCACACAGGTTAGCCCCGAGAGTGCTGATGCCATATAAGACATTTAAGCAAAAAGCTCTGGAACTGATTGATCGTTACATGAATCCACAGAACAATATTGTCCCCTCCTGCGATATTTTAGTTGAAGACCTAAGCGAATTCTTTATTGCATCGAGGGCATCTGTAAAATATCGTCTTATTGAAGTTGGACTTCTCGAAAAAATATCTGAATTTGAAGATTATGATACGATTTTTGCTGAAATTAATAACCGTAAAGAATTTGTTGCCTTGACTCCTGCAGAAGCGTATCAATTACTGCGTCTGGACTCTACTCTCCAAGAGTGGGTCAGCGGTGGACGATTCGTATTTGTCGATGGTTATTTTGTACTGGCAGACCCTAAATATATAACAACAGAAAATGGGATACTGCATTTAAGCACCAAAGCAAAAAAGAACCTGGCTAAATGTGCTATTAATATACACGAGCAAAAATATTCAGCCTATCAGAATATTCAAAAAGACTTCATGGCGTATACTGTCCTGTATAATGTTGTTGGAGTTGATCAGCGGATGCTGACATTCCATCCAAAATATCAGGCAAATTTCGATTATGAACCAGATGAGGTTTATGCAGCATTCCACGAACACATCTTATCCTATGACGAAAATGAAGAGATTGAGCTAGTTAAAAAATTAGGAGATCCGACAACCACGTTGTGTCAGTGCTTATGGTTTCTGATGGAGAACAGAAAATGGAAGTATCCTGAAATATTTCATGAAAAAACGTTGCTCCATAAGAATTACCACGGAAAAATAAAAAATGATAAGTACAACAATATTGGTACTGATGTATTGATGGCGATCTGTGTTGGATTAGGTCTGAATCTCCGTATTATAGAAAAGATATTCGAAAAGTCTTTAAACAAATTAGATTACTATAAAGACCCGGACAAGACATACATCCATATACTAGAGAATATGCCCGGATTGTCGATACAAGATTTTAACAGTGTTTTGGAACAGGCAGGCATACCAAAACTGGGTAGTACAATAAAAGATGATGAAGATTAATAATTCGATAACTCATTAAGTTGGTTTTGGACTCCGAAAGGGGTCCTTTTTTATGTCCAAAAGTTAAATTTCAATCATAATCCTCGTCATTTCGATAGGGTTTCAACCAACTTACCGAGTTGGACATGTAAATTTTAGAAATGCGATAATGAACACAAGAGAGGATGAGTTAAAAGTAACTCATCCTCTCTGGAAAATAAAATAATCTCAAAGCCCGAGATGCGCATTAAGGCGGCGGGATACATAGGAAGTTCTGAACATGGCAAGAGCCATGCGGGGAGCTTCAGATGTACCCACCGTGCCTTGCTATGCCCATTTTAGGTAACTGTGGCCGGTGTACATCGAAGCACCGGCTTTTTTATGCATCCTCGCCGCCAATGCAATCCGGCGGAAAGGATGCAAAAACATGTCAAGGAATTTCAAAACAAGCCAAAAGAAGAGAATCAACTACATTTATTACACCGCAGATGGAGCAAAAATCGTAATAACTCCAGGCGAGAATGGTGTCACCGAAGCGGACATCCAGCTTTTACACACTATGGATGATAACGAAGTGGACGAGCAACGCCGATACGATTATCGGGTAACAGCACATCTGGATGCCTATCATGACGGCGAAGGCGAAGATGCCGATGATCGTAATAAGTATCTTGCTGATGAGACTGGAAATCCTGAACTGCTTATAATTCAGGCAGAAAATGAAGCCGAACATCGAGATATGCTGGACAAGTTAAGAATAGCTATGGAATGTCTTTTACCCCAGCAAAAAGAGCTTTTCAAAAAGGTGTATCTGGAAAAACGAACCAACACTGAGATTGCAGCAGAGGAAGGCGTTACGGAAGCAGCTATTCGCGGCCGCCTTAAGAAGCTCCAAGAAAAGCTTAGGAAAATACTATCCTGATAGGGTTCAAAAAACCATTTATATAAAAATATTTTCTGAAATGGGGTTCGAAAGAACTCCCTTTTTCGCTTATCGATGAGGGGGCAGGAAATCGCCCCCAGAAAGGAGACAAAAAAATGAGTCTGAAACACAAGGTTACTATCAGCGTTGCCAGACCCGGCGGCATCCGTGATCCTGTGATAAAAAGCGGCTCTAAGAGTATCCGCAGCAGGCTTTTAAATTGGCTGTTCGGAGAGAAGATCGGCGTATTCGTGATCACGCCGGGCGATTCGGTCGAAACGGTTGAGATCAAGGAAATCAAGGAAGGAGGCGTGGAGCATGAGCAAGATCAAACTGCTTCTTGATGTTGTCACGGATCTGAGATCTCTGGCGGACAGCTTGCAGGCAGCGGCCGATGCAATAGCAGGCAATGAGCCTGTCGATGCATCACAGCCTGAAACACCAACTCAGGTGCCAACTCAGAAGCCCGAGGAAAAGGCAGTTACATTGGAGCAAGTGCGCGCGGTTTTGGCTGAAAAGTCCCATGACGGTTTTACAGCCGAGGTCCGAGGCCTTCTTGAAAAGTATGGCGCGTCAAAACTCAGCCAGATCGATCCAAACAGGTATGCCGCCCTTCTTGCGGAAGCGGAGGCATTGGAATGAGCGAACATGCTATTCTCTCTGCTTCCAGTGCACACCGCTGGTTAGCTTGTACTCCGTCGGCACGGCTGGAGTTGGAGTTCGACGATAACTCCGGCGCTGCTGCCGACGAAGGGACAGCTGCCCATGCGCTTGCTGAACACAAGCTCCGCAAAGCCTTAAAGATGCGCTCCAAGAAGCCTGTATCAAAGTACGACAGCGATGAGATGGACGCTCATACAGACGATTACGTGTCTTTCGTGCTGGAACAGATCGCTTTAGCAAAGCAGAGATGTTCCGACCCGTTGGTGCTCATCGAACAGAAGTTAGACTTCTCCAAATATGTTAAGGATGGCTTCGGCACAGGAGATTGCGTGATTATAGCCGATGGGACGCTCCACATCGTGGATTTCAAGTACGGCCAGGGCGTTTTGGTTGAAGCTGAGGACAACCCGCAGATGAAGCTTTACGCTCTCGGCGCTTTGGAATTGTTTGATGGCATCTACGATATCGGCAAAGTGTCCATGACCATTTTCCAGCCGAGACGCGAAAACGTAAGTACTTATACGGTTTCTAAGGAATTGCTTTACCAATGGGCAGAGGAAGTCCTAAAACCTACTGCAGCCCTTGCCTATGAAGGCGGAGGTGAATATGTGCCCGGAGAGCATTGCCGGTTTTGCAAGGCGGCAGTTAAGTGCAGAGCAAGAGCTGAGTCAAAGATGAAGCTGGCAGCTTTCGAGTTTGCCCTGCCACCATTGCTCTCTGATGAGGAGATATCTGAAATACTCGCCTCAATCGGCGATCTGACGAGCTGGGCCAATGAAATCATTGCCTATGCCACCGATGCGGCTGTGAATCGCGGAAAACAGTGGCCTGGCTTCAAGGTGGTCGAGGGGCGCTCCAATCGTAAGTATTCCGATGAAGGAGCCGTCGCTGCAGCGGCAAAGGCAGCCGGATATCGTGACATCTACAGGCAGAGCCTTATCACCATTACTGAGATGGAAAAGCTAATGGGAAAATCAAAATTCAACGAAGTCCTCGGCGGGCTCATTATCAAACCGCTGAGTAAGCCGACGCTTGTTCCGCTTTCGGATAAGCGTCCACCTATGAACATATCGAACGCAAAAATTGATTTTATGGAGGAATGTAAATCATGACAAATACTGATAACCGTACAAACTCTAATCCTAGAAAGAACCCCACTAAGGTCGTTACCGGTGTTGTTCGCCTGTCCTATGCCAATGTATGGGAGCCAAAGTCCATAAACGGAGGCACTGAAAAATATAGTGTCAGCCTGATCATCCCGAAGTCAGATACCAAGACCATTGCGGCTATTAATGCAGCCGTGGACGCTGCCATCGAGGAGGGCAAGGGTAAATTCGGCGGGAAGATACCGAACAAAGCAGCTCTTAAGCTCCCCTTGCGTGACGGTGACATAGACCGCCCTGACGACGAAGCCTACGCCAACAGCTATTTCGTTAATGCCAACTCCACCACGGCTCCCCAGATCGTTAACCGCCAACTTGAGCCGATCCTTGACCGCTCTGAGGTTTACTCCGGTGTATATGCCAGGGTGTCGATAAATTTCTACGCTTTCAACTCCAACGGCAACAGGGGCATTGCCTGTGGCCTTGGCAACATCCAAAAAATCCGAGACGGAGAGCCGCTGGGCAGTCGCTCTAACGCAGTAGATGATTTTGCCACAGACAGCGATGATGACTTCCTGTCATGAGAGAGCTCTTTATAGACATTGAAACATATAGCGGAACAGACCTCGGTAAATCCGGGGTCTATCGCTATTCAGAGGCGCCGGACTTTGAGGTGCTCCTTTTTGGATACTGTGCAGACGATGATGAGGTGCGTGTTATTGATCTGGCTTCGGGAGAAGCTCTACCGACTGAAGTTTTAGACGCGCTAACAGACGAAACAGTTGTGAAATGGGCACACAATGCGCAGTTTGAGCGGGTCTGCCTGTCGCGCTGGCTGGAGCGCCAAGGTATCAACTTAAAAGCTTTGAATGGGAATAGCAATTTCCTTAATCCGGCATCGTGGCGCTGCACGATGGTGTGGTCCGCCTATCTCGGATTACCCCTCTCGCTGGAGGGCGCCGCTTTGGTCACGGGTGCGGAGAAACAGAAGCTGACCGAGGGCAAGGAGCTCATTCGCTATTTTTCCTCGCCCTGTAAACCCACCAAGTCTAATGGCGGGCGCACGCGTAACCTGCCGGTTCATGCACCGGATAAGTGGGAGAAATACAAGGAATATAACGCTCGCGATGTAGAAACGGAAATGGCAATAATGAAGCGGCTTTCAAAATTCCCTGTGCCGGAGGACGAATGGAAGTACTACATCCTTGATCAGGAGATTAATGATCGGGGCATCTGTTTAGATATGGATCTGATTAGAGAGGCCATCCGTTGTGACAGGCGATCAAGGACCGTACTTACCGAAGCCGTGCGAGATATCACCGACCTGGACAATCCCAACTCTGTTGCCCAGATGAAGGCGTGGTTTGCTGAAAATGGCTTGGAAACCGAGACACTTGGTAAAGCAGCCGTCAAGGAACTACTGAAAACAGCGCCGGAGAGTTTCCGGGAGGTGCTGGCATTACGGCAAGACCTCGCCAAGAGCAGCGTCAAGAAATACACGGCTATGGAGAACGCAGTATGCTCGGACGGCAGAGTCAGAGGTCTATTGCAGTTTTATGGTGCGAATCGAACCGGACGATTTGCAGGCAGGCTGATTCAGGTTCAGAACCTTCCGCAGAACCATTTACCTGATCTGGTTCAGGCTCGGCAGCTTGTTAAGTCTGGTGACTTCGATGCTTTGGAAATCCTATACGATTCCGTACCAGGCGTTCTATCGGAGCTTATCCGTACCGCCTTTGTACCTATGCCCGGATACAAGTTTATCGTTGCTGATTTCAGTGCAATCGAAGCCCGTGTCATTGCATGGCTTGCCGGAGAACAGTGGCGAAATGAGGTGTTTGCAAGCCACGGGAAGATCTATGAAGCGTCGGCGAGCCAGATGTTCCGTGTTCCCATCGAGGAAATAACAAAAGGCAGTCCGCTTCGGCAAAAGGGCAAGATCGCTGAACTGGCTCTCGGGTACGGTGGATCGGTCGGTGCTCTCAAAGCGATGGGTGCTCTTGATATGGGCCTTGCAGAGGATGAACTCCAGCCGTTGGTAACCGCATGGCGTGCAGCGAATCCCAACATCACCAGACTATGGTGGGATGTTGACCGTGCAGCAAAAACAGCAGTACGGGAAAAGACCGCAGAACAAACACACAACATCCTATTTGAATACCGCAGTGGATTTCTCTTTATCACACTCCCGTCCGGCAGAAAGCTTGCTTATGTAAAGCCGCGCATTGAAGCTAACCGCTTTGGCTCCGATTCGATAACATACGAAGGCGTTGGCGCTTCAAAGAAGTGGGAGCGCATCGAAAGCTATGGCCCGAAATTTGTCGAGAACATCGTGCAGGCAATAAGCCGGGATATTCTCTGCTATGCGATGCAAAGGCTGAGCAGCATGGGTTTTTCGATTGTTATGCACATTCATGATGAGGTGGTTATAGAAACATCATGCGATGTGTCGCCGGAGATTGTTTGCCGCATTATGAGCGAAACACCGCCTTGGGCGGAGGGCTTATTCCTATGCGCTGATGGCTTCGAATGTCAGTTTTATAAAAAAGACTGATTGTGGGGGGGTTCGAATTACTTCTGATTTTCGCATATGGGCAGGAGCATATTATCGCTCCGAATCCATATTTTTAGGAGGTTCAATATGAACGAACTGACAGTATTCAATTACGAAGGCAAGGATATTCGGACTGTCCAACGCGGCGGGGAAACGTGGTGGGTTCTAAAGGATGTCTGTGATGTACTCGAGCTTTCGAATCCCAGCATGATTGCAGATAGGCTGGACGAGGACGAGCAAATGAAAGTTGACCCTAAACAATACTTAGGGTCACGAAGCAATGAGCCAATTACAGTTATTAGCGAGAGCGGGCTTTATAACGTTATCCTGCTTTCCCGCAAACCTGAAGCGAAGAAGTTTAAGCACTGGGTGACTCATGAAGTCCTTCCTTCCATCCGAAGGCATGGAGTATATGCCGTGGATGAACTGCTTGCCGATCCTGATCTTTTGATCATGGCACTTCAGGAGCTTAAGGCTGAGCGGACAAGAAATGCTGCTCTTACAGAAACAGTTCACATCCAAAGACAGCAAATTGCTGAGATGAAACCAAAGGCCAGTTACTATGATGTTATCCTAAACTGCAAAGATGCTGTTGCAATTACTACTATCGCAAAAGATTATGGGAAGTCCGGTCAATGGCTTAATGAGTATCTTCACACCCTCGGAGTGCAGTACAAGCAGGGCAACATCTGGCTTCTGTATCAAAAATATGCGCAGAACGGATATACCTGCACCAAAACCCATAACTATCTGGGCAGCGATGGTGAGTATCACGCGAAAGTCCATACTTACTGGACACAGAAAGGCCGCCTCTTTATCTACGAACTGCTTAAGTCCCATGGCTATCTGCCGCTTATCGAACAAAGCCTTGAATTTGAGGTAATGTGACATGGAAAGAGAAATGAAAACGAAACCTGGGGGAAAACTCATTTCAAAAATAGCATCCGCGCTTCCCTGCGTATTAATGTATCTTTGCATCTTTTGCTTAACCTTTGCTGTAATTAATGGCCTTACTGAAGGGATAAGGTTTGAAACCAAGGCCGAGACGCTGGCAGCCGAGAACGGGTATCTCAAGGGTGAACTTGAGCGGTTCAAAGCACAGCTTGTGCAAGAAACAGGCATCACAGATGCAGATGCCGCGGACGCGTTGCTGTATAGTGGTGATTAAAATGCACATCAGCAAATTTAATGCAGAAGGATATCCTGATCCCACTGCTGCAGAAGCGCTGGAAAATATTATCCGCGAGGAAATTGCGAAAGGCCGGAAACCCTGTGTATTCATTTGTTCTCCCTATGCAGGCGACATCAAGCGCAATACCATAAACGCCAAGAGATATTTAAAGTTTGCAGTGAATGAAAGCGCGATTCCGTTCGCACCACACCTGCTTTACCCGCAGGTATTGGACGACAGCGATCCGGTGCAGCGGAGACTTGGCTTGTTTTTTGGTATGGTGTGGCTGTGTAAATGTGATGAACTCTGGGTATTTGGTAGCAACATTTCTCCGGGGATGGCCGCCGAAATCGATAAAGCAAAACGGCGGCATATTCCAATCAGATACTTTACGGAAAACTGCGATGAGGTGGAGCGGATATGAAGATAGCGGTCGGAAACAGCCGTATGGACAGAAAGTGGAAGAATCGTGACATCACATGGGAGGACTTCAAAAACACCGTCCGTACCACAAAGCGTACAACTGAAACGGTGTCGGAGTTCCGTAAGATGAACCGTGCCCGTCAAGACGCAATTAAGGATGTGGGTGGTTTCGTAGGAGGAGTCCTTCGCGAGGGCAAGCGCAGAAACGGTTATGTGCTATGCCGCTCGATGCTTACCCTGGATATGGATTATGCAAAGTCCGATACTTGGGATATGATTGAGTCTCTCCATGACTGGCAGTGCTGTGTATATTCCACGCATAAGCATACGCCTGAGGCTCCGAGACTTCGGCTAATCGTACCCCTTTCCCGCGAGGTCAGCGAGGACGAATATCCAGCGTTAGGCCGCATGGTGGCAAAAGAAATCGGAATTGATCTGTTCGATGATACCACCTATGAAGCTTCGCGGTTAATGTACTGGCCGTCGACGCCATCCGACGGCGAGTTTGTATTTCGGGAGAAAGATGGAACTCTGCTTGATCCGGACGTGTATCTTTCCAAATATGCTGACTGGCGAGATACCTCTACATGGCCGGTGTCATCACGGCAATCAGAGATTGTGCGGCGGCAGATAACCCGTCAAGCTGATCCGCTGACAAAGGAAGGTGCAGTGGGGGCGTTTTGCAGAGCGTATTCCATCATGGAAGCAATAGAAGAGTTTCTTTCTGATGTATATGAGCCAAGCGCAATCCACGGAAGGTACGATTATATTCCTGCTGATTCTTCGGCAGGCCTGGTCATATACGACGGAAAGTTTGCCTATAGTCACCATGCCACTGACCCGGCATGCGGAAAGCTGCTCAACTCGTTTGACCTTGTGCGTATACATCGATTCCGCGATCTGGATGATAAAACAACCGAGGATACTCCACCCGGTAAACTTCCGTCTTTTAGAGCAATGACGGAGCTGGCGATTAAGGATGAACGCGTCAAGGAGCAATTCGCCGAGGAACGCAAGGCGCAGGCTAAATCGGAGTTTAATAATGAAAACTGGCAAAAGCAGCTGGAGCTTGAGAAGAATGGCGCGGTAAAGAACACCCTCCGCAATCTCACGTTGATTATTGAAAATGACCCCGCGCTCAAGGGGATTGTGTTCAACCAGCTCTCCGACAGCTTGGAAATTAAGGGTGAAGTGCCGTGGCAGCATCCATCAAGATTCTGGCGGGACGCAGATGATGCCCAGCTAATCAGTTATATCGACAGCCGCTACGGAACCTTCTCTGCTCGAAATTATGAGATTGCAGTTACAAAGGTGGCTGATGACCGATCATATCATCCGATACGCGAGTTTATAGATACTCTGCCTGAATGGGACGGTATCCCGCGCGTGGATACACTGCTGGTCGATTACCTTGGCGCTGTCGACAACGCATATGTACGCTCTGTCACAAGAAAGACCCTGTGCGCCGCAATTGCACGTGTCCTGACGCCCGGCATCAAATTTGACTCCATGCTGGTGCTAAACGGCCCACAGGGTGGAGGCAAAAGCACCTTAATTGCCAAGCTGGGTGGAGAGTGGTTTTCTGACAGTCTCTCGCTATCGGACACCAAAGACAAGACAGCAGCTGAAAAGCTCCAGGGCTATTGGATACTGGAGATTGGAGAACTCGCTGGGTTGAAGAAGGCTGAATTAGAAACACTCCGCAGCTTCCTTTCCCGGCAAAATGATATCTACCGAGCCAGCTTCGGGCGCCGGGCAACACCGCACATGCGGCAGTGCGTTTTCTTCGGAACCACCAATGCCGAGAAAGGATATCTTCGGGATACTACCGGCAACCGCCGCTTCTGGCCGGTAAAAACACCTGGCAATGGGACAAAGAAGTCTTGGCAGCTCGCGCAGAGTGAAGTCTTGCAGATATGGGCAGAAGCGCTTGCGTATGTTAAAGCGGGCGAAAAGTTGTATTTAGATCCCGGCCTTGAAAAACTTGCTAAAGAGGAACAGCGGGAAGCGATGGAATCTGATGAGCGCGACGGTCTCGTACGCGATTATCTAGATATGCTCCTGCCGGAAGATTGGGACACGATGGACTTATATGAGCGCAGGGCTTATATAAATGGCACCGAATTTGGAGAAAGCCGGAAAGCAGGCGTCCGCAGACGCACCTCAGTTTCCAACCTTGAGATTTGGTGTGAGTGCTTTGGTAAAGACCGCGCTAATTGTAAACGCATGGACAGCAACGAGATCTCTGCAATAATGTCGGGAATTGGCGAATGGAAGATAGCACCGAAAAAGGAGCGCATCCCGTTATACGGCCCGCAATGGGTGTATGTCCGCGCGGCTGTTCCTGACTCTGTTCCAAGAGACCGTGCTTTGGAACATGTGTGAAGTCAGGAACAAAAAATCCTGTTCCCATGTGCCAAAAACAGCCTTTTGGAACACAACATTGGAACAAGCGCCAGCTCATTAATTAGCGCGGTGCTTTATGACCTGTGTTCCATTGTTCCAATGATTACTATTAAAAATAATAGCAAAGAAAAAGGGCTATATATTGCAAGAAAACACGCATATACGCGCGTAAGAGATTTTTTGGATTTCGGGAACACCTGGAGGTGCTCATGAGAGAGAAATATATCGAGCAAAAGTTGATAAAAGCGGTCAAGACAGCAGGAGGACTTGCTTTAAAATTTATATCCCCCGGTTTTAATGGAGTACCGGACAGGCTGCTCCTCCTGCCGGGGGGAATCATCGCATTTGCTGAAATAAAAGCGAGTGGATCAAAACCTCGACCGTTACAGAAACGAAGGCATGAAATGCTTCGACAATTAGGGTTTAAGGTTTATGTTATCGACGACGAGAGTCAGATTGGAGGAATGCTGGATGAAATACGAACCACATGAATATCAGGAATATGCCACCAATTTCATACTAAGCCATCCAATCGCGGCAATACTTCTGGAAATGGGTCTTGGTAAAAGTGTCATTACTTTGACGGCCATCTTCGATCTGACATTGGACAGCTTCTTGATTCGCAAGGCGTTAATTATTGCTCCGCTTCGAGTTGCACGAGACACTTGGCCTGCAGAAATCGAAAAATGGGATCACCTGAATGGACTTACCTATTCAGTCGCCGTAGGCAGTGAAGCCCAGCGAAAAGCCGCCCTTCTGCAGAGAGCGCAGGTATATCTTATAAACCGGGAAAATGTGGATTGGCTCATCAACGATAGCGGCTTACCATTCGATTATGACATGGTGGTTATCGATGAGTTGTCATCATTTAAATCTCATACCTCAAAGCGGTTCAGGGCGCTTAGAAAAGTACGGCCAAATGTAAAAAGAATCGTCGGTTTAACAGGAACGCCCTCAAGCAACGGATTGATGGACTTATGGGCCGAGATCGGCATCCTTGATATGGGTAAGCGGCTCGGAAGGTATATATCCCATTTCCGATATGCCTATTTTGTACCGGATAAACGGAATCAGCAGGTCATATTTACCTATAAGCCGAAGCCCGGTGCGGAGGAAGCCATATATCGGCTTATTTCTGATATTACTATCAGCATGAAAAACACTGATTATCTGAAGTTGCCCGATTTGGTGATAAATGAAATTCCAGTCCATCTATCAAAGGATGAACGACAGCATTATGAAATCATGAAGTCGGAAATGGTGCTTTCACTCAAAGGCAAGGTAATCGATGCAGTCAATGCTGCCGCATTGAGTAATAAACTGCTTCAAATGGCAAACGGTGCGGTCTATGACGGCAACGGCGGGGTTGTCCGCCTTCATGATCGCAAGCTGGACGCTTTAGAGGATATTATTGAAGCAGCAAATGGGAAACCGGTGCTTATAGCCTACTGGTATAAGCACGACCTTGAACGGATAATGGAGCGCTTTCCGGCTATCCGGTTGGATAACGCCGAATCCATAAAACGGTGGAATGATGGTGAAATCCCGGTAGCCGTTATCCATCCCGCATCCGCAGGACACGGACTAAATCTGCAGGCCGGCGGTTCTAGCCTTGTATGGTTCGGGCTAACATGGTCACTGGAGCTATACCAGCAGACTAATGCCCGCCTTTGGAGACAAGGTCAAAGGGATACAGTGATAATTCATCACATCGTCGCGAAGGACACAATTGACGAACAAGTTATGAAAACTCTAAAGCGAAAAGATAAAACCCAGGCCGCACTTATCGATGCGGTCAAAGCAAACCTAAAGGAGGCGCTCATATGATTGCGCTAAAGTATATAAATAAGAATGCAGCGACTATTGCCGCCATCCGAGACTATAACAATATGCGGTTTATCATCAACAATACTCCGCAGGAGATCAAGGATGTGTATGAGAAAATGGCTTCCCCCAGGTCGCCAAAGCTTTCCGGTCTGCCATCTGAAAGGAATCCTCAGGCAGGTACCGACAAGCTGGTTGCACAGCTTGATAAGCTGGACATACTGCGAGAAAGATACACTCAGGCACTGGAGTACATGTCTTGGTTTGAACCGGCATGGTCGAGCCTCACAGATACCGAGCAGCATATACTTGCCGAGTTTTACATGGGTAACGATCAGAAGTCCGGCGCTACATACCGGCTTATGAATGAACTAAACTACAGTGAAAGCCAGGTAGAACGTCTACGGGCAGCAGCGCTGAATCACCTACGCAGCATGTTGTTCGGATAAATATGAGGGAATTACGAGGGAATGTTTGCCTTCCCGTATGATATAGTTTATATCATCGAATATTATGACGAGAGCCTTCGAGGGGGAACCCGCGGGGGCTTTTCTTTTATCCAAGCGAGGTGATCCAATTGCCCTTTAAGCCCAAGCGTCCTTGTTCTCATCCCGGCTGTCCCAAGCTGACGGACGGCAGGTTCTGTGATGAACATGCAAAACATGAAGCCAAGCGATATGAACGCTATGACCGCGACCCTGCTGTGAGGAAACGATACAACAGGACATGGAAGCGTATCAGGGATAGATACATAGCGGAGCACCCTCTCTGCGAGCGTTGTGAGAAGCAAGGACGAATTACCCCGGCCGAAGAAGTACACCACATCAAGCCACTGTCCTGTGGTGGGACTAATGAAACGAGTAATCTTATGTCCTTGTGTACTTCCTGTCACTCTGAGATCACTGCACAAGAAGGTGGAAGATGGAACAGGAAGGGGCGGTCAAAATCTCTGTGACTTTTTTATCGTGCAACGGGCGGGGGGTCACGCGCGAAAAATCGCAGTTTCAAACGGGGTATATCCCCCGTTTATTTTTATAGGAATCGAGGTGATGTGTATGGCAAAAGACGGTACCTACCGCGGCGGGGCGCGTATCGGCGCAGGACAGAAGAAAAAGCCTCTGGCGGATAAGATTTTGGAAGGAAACCCCGGCAGACGAAAACTAATGGTAATGGAGTTTACGGATGCTGAGGAACTGGAAGGCGAGAGCATGCCGCCACCGAGGGATTATCTTGCTGCAAAGCAGAAGAACGGAAAAACAACACTGGCAGTGGAAATATACGAAAAAACATGGCAGTGGCTTAAGGAACGCAGGTGTGTTCACCTTATCCCTGCGCAGCTTATAGAGCAATATGCCCAGAGTGTGGCGCGGTGGATCCAGTGCGAGGAATGTATCACCGAATTTGGCTTTCTTGCTAAGCATCCGACCACTGGCAATGCCATCCCGTCACCTTATGTGGCCATGAGTCAAAGCTTCATGAAACAGGCCAATAACCTGTGGTATCAAATTTACCAAGTTGTGCGGGAAAACTGTGCTACCGAATACAAAGGGGCTACTCCCCACGATGATGTGATGGAAAAACTCCTGACAGCCAGGAGGGGTGGCTGATGCATAAAACAAATTCAATCTTTCTTAGGGAACTAAGAAAATATAAAGACCGTTTAACGAAGCAGCAGTTTAAGACTCTGCGGGGGCAAGTAATAAACGGAGATTGTGAGGGCGCAAAAAAGGGTCTTAAGAAAATATTGAACAGGAGAATGCAGTATGAACATACAAAAAATATCTGTTGAAAAACTTAATCCAGCAGCATACAACCCGCGCAAGGATTTAAAACCTGGCGATAAGGAATATGAAAAGCTAAAACGGTCAATAGAGGAATTTGGCTATGTGGAGCCTGTTATCTGGAACCAAAAGACAGGTAATGTGGTAGGCGGGCATCAACGCTTAAAGGTTTTGCTGGACTTGGGACAGACTGAGATAGACTGCGTTGTAGTGGATCTTGACCCGCAGAGAGAAAAAGCGCTTAATCTTGCTCTTAATAAGATTCAGGGAGAGTGGGACGAGAATAAACTGGCCGAGCTAATGGCTGAGTTGGACGCAGGTGCATTTGATGTTTCGCTTACAGGGTTTGACGCTTCTGAAATAGACGAACTGCTTAACCGATGGTACTCCAAAGAGGCGATACAAGACAGCTTTGACATAGATAAAGCGCATGAGGAAATTGTGCAGCGCGAGCCTGTAACGAAGCGGGGCGATATCTGGCTTCTCGGGAATCATCGCTTGATGTGCGGCGACTCTACTAAGGATGAGGATTTTGAGAAGTTGATGGAAGGGTGTCACGCACAGATGGCAGTGACTTCCCCTCCATATGGGGTAGGCAAAGAATATGAAAAGGCCGGGATTGAACCATGGTTCGAGACAGTACGCCCAGTGATTAGAAACCTGTGCAGGTATGCAGATATTGTCTGCTGGAACTTAGGTGATCTCTATGCCACCGGCTCTCAGTTTATTGAACCCACCAGTGTTTACAGCGTGAATATGTTCTTGGACAACGGTTACCGCCCTATCTGGATCCGCATTTGGAAGAAGCAAGGGCAAAATTTCGGCGTAGGACCCTATCATCTTGTTTCAAACAAGCCGGTTCAGCAGTATGAGTATATTTCAGCCTTCAGCAATAAAGGAGAAGTTGAGGAATATAACGATCAGGAATATGTATGGCTTTCAGCCTTTGCGGGACACAGTTATAAATTTGTGAAACGGCTTACAAAGGAAGAACGCAAGAAATGGGGTTATGCTGGGATATGGGAGATGACCACTGTACGGGCAAACAAGGAGCATCCTGCAATGTTCCCTGTGGAGCTTCCATGGCGGTGCATCAAAATGCACAGCGACAAAGGCGGTATTGTGCTTGAGCCGTTTTCAGGCAGCGGCACCACTATAATTGCGGCTGAACAGACCGAGCGTAAATGCTACGCAATGGAGTTATCCCCTGTTTACTGTGATTTAGCTGTTAAGCGCTGGGAGGAATTCACCGGCGAAAAAGCCGTCAAACTGGAGGATTAAGATTTATGGATATACTGAAAATACCAGCAGAAAAATTAAAACCTTCGAAATATAACCCGCGGAAGGACTTAAAACCGGGCGATCCTGAATACGAGAAACTCCGCCGATCCATTGAAGAGTTTGGATATGTAGAGCCGGTCATATGGAATAAACGCACCGGGAATATTGTCGGCGGACATCAGCGTTATAAAGTACTTACAGCTTTGGGGTATAAGGAGATCGACTGTGTTGTACTTGATTTGGATGAACAGCGGGAAAAGGCGCTCAATGTTGCACTGAATAAAATCAGTGGCGAGTTTGATATTCCGCTTTTGACCGATCTGCTTATGGATTTAAATGAAGATGGTTTTGACGTTTCTCTTACCGGGTTTGATGCTGCGGAAATTGATGAGTTGTTCCGTGATAAATCAACCGCTAATGTCAAAGAGGATAATTTCGATACAGAAAAGGCAATTGCAGAGATTAAAATTCCGGTTACCAAAAAGGGCGACATATGGGTACTTGGCAGCCACCGTCTGATGTGCGGTGATAGCACCATGCTTTCAGATGTGCAAAAGCTGATGAACGGACAAAAGGCGAGATTTGTTTTCACCGACCCACCCTGGAATGTTGATTACGGTTCAGATACCAGGCATCCAAGCTGGAAGCCAAGACAAATTCTAAATGACAATATGAGCACCGAAGAATTCGGTGCTTTTTTATTGCGCGCTTTTAAATGCATGAAAGAGGTTTCTGAAGCCGGATGCATGACCTATGTGGTAATGAGTGCTCAGGAATGGGGCAGTTTGATGAACGTCATGCGGGAGGCAGGGTATCACTGGTCGAGCACAATTATATGGAAAAAAGACAGCTTGGTACTATCAAGAAAGGACTATCATACCCAGTACGAGCCGATCTGGTATGGTTGGCTTGATGGAACACGCCTTTGCCCGCTTAAAGACCGTAAACAGTCAGATGTTTGGGAGATACCCCGTCCTAAAGTATCGGAGGAGCACCCTACCATGAAGCCGGTATCGCTTGTAGCAAAGGCAATGCTCAATAGTTCCCATATTGGAGATTTAACTCTTGACCTGTTCGGTGGTTCTGGTACGACAATGATTGCGGCACAGCAGACCGGGCGGGTTTGTTTTATGATGGAGCTTGACTCGAAATACTGCGATGTGATTGTAAAGCGCTATGTTTCACAATTTGGCGCAGATTCAGTATTCTTGGTAACAGGTAGTGAAAAAATACCTTACGCGGAAACACAGATTGATTAAAAATGTCCTTGCTTTCCCCTCAAAACAGAGCGTTAATGTACCCCACCAAAAAGGAAAGGTGGGATTTTTTATGGGAATCAAAAATGTTTTAGCTTATTTGAGGGGAGGTGTATGGCATGAGCAATAACAGCTTTCGCTTTTCACAGAAGATTGTCGGTCAGGAGAGAAAAGCCATTGCCTCGGTCATAGCTGAAGCCCTGGAAGGCCAGGTGCGCTATGCCGGAGCACCGGAGTTTTTGTATGAGATTAAAGACGAAAAATCTGCTGGCAGTTGGACGATTGACAGGGACAGTGTGGTTCACTCACCGAAAATCAGTCTCAATGAAATAAAAACCATCCGTTCAGTTATTGACACGTTGAATGTGGAGGGCTTTTCAGCAGAGGGGACCATGACAATTACTCTTTCGTTGGAGGGCTTTAGCGCGATTAGCCTTGAAAACCTAAATAATATGCTGGCCAGCAAAGAGACATTGATAAAGAAGGCGATGTTGATTGAGGGGGAACTTGTAGTCTTAGCTGAAAATGATGAGATTTCCTTCCCTTTCTGGAACGCGACTTTAAATGCTGATGAAGTGCAGACCTATATAACGCTGGCAAAGCAGATGGCAGAACAGGCAAAATTACAGAAGCGAGTACTACGAAAAGAAAAACCAACAGATAATGAAAAATATGCTTTTCGCTGTTTCCTGCTTAGGTTGGGGTTTATAGGTGATAACTTCAAAACTGAACGCAAGGTGTTACTTTCAAGGCTGTCCGGTAACGGGGCGTATCGGAAAGGCAGAGCAAAGGCGGTGGACGAAAATGAATAATTTTCATAGCACCGCCTTCTTTGTCAAGCATCCGTTTAGAATAGAGGATTTAAAAGTGCCGCATCGGTATGAGACGAGGAAACGATTTGTAGTTGTAAAAACTATCGAGCTATCAAAGATTGATTATGATAACTTCGTTGCCGACCTATGTGTTGATCGCATTTTCATTGAGGAAAATAAAGGGCTTTGTCATGTTAATGAGAATGGAGTGTGGCGTTGCCTGCTGGTTAAGCAGCGGGGACGGTCTGATGGAGTGTTGGTAATGCCGGATGGTAGAGATTACCCAAAGTATGCCGCATATTATCCTGGAGAGGAGGACGAACTATGAGTGCAAGAGGCTTCCCTTCAAAAGAAACAGTCCTTCGCATTAAAGAGCAGTATCCGCCGGGAACACGTGTTGAGCTTATCTGCATGGATGATCCGTATTCTAAGCTGAAACCGGGAGACCAAGGAACAGTATCTTTCGTGGATGATATCGGAACTGTTCATATCAACTGGGACTGCGGTTCTTCTTTGGGTGTAGCCTATGGTATAGATGTGATCAGAAAGCTGTAAATGTACACAATTCAAGATGTGTAAAATTGTTCAAAATCCAGTGGAAACTCACGCAGAATTGCCTTGCTATCCTGTGTTTTCAGTGGCCTAATGTACACTGCCAAAGGGCAAAAAACACAGAGAAAGCGAGGAGAAAGCGCAATGCTTACAACGAGATTTGGAATCGAGGTAGAACTGACGGGGATTACAAGAAAACAAGCGGCAAAAACTGCAGCAGCTTTTCTTGGAGGGAGGGTTGAATCCAGCGGAGATTATTACGATACCCAAAAGGTTATTGCACCGGATGGACGGATATGGAAATTCATGAGCGACGGGAGCATCCGGACTCAGAAAAAGGAAAACGGCAGGATTGTGGCGGCTGGCCGGGAATATAGCGTCGAGTTGGTAAGCCCGATACTGACATACCGCGAAGACATTGAAACCCTGCAGGAATTGATAAGGAGGCTTCGCAAGGCTGGAGGTTTTGCAAACACAAGCTGTGGAATTCATATCCATATAGACGGTGCAGACCACACACCGCGAAGCATCCGTAATTTTATCAACATTATCGCCAGCAAGAATGACCTTTTCTATAAAGCATTGCAGATTGCGCCGGACAGGATGCGGTTTTGTAAAAAGATGGATGCGGCACTGGTTGAGAAGATGAATCGACGTAAGCCCAAAACCATGGCGGCGATTGAGAGCATCTGGTACGAAGGTTACAGCGAAAGCCAAAGCACCCATTACCATAATAGCAGGTACCACTTTTTGAACCTGCACAGCTTTTTTAACGGCAATGGGACGATTGAGCTTCGAGGCTTTAACAGCGAACTTCATGCGGGAAAAATCAGAAGCTACATAGTGCTTGCCCTTGCGTTAAACCATCAGGCGTTAACCCAAAAATGCGCTTCCAGCAAGAAACCACAGGTTGAAAACGAGAAGTTTGCCATGCGGACATATCTCAACCGCATAGGACTTATTGGTGATGAGTTCAAAAACTGCCGGGAGCATCTTTGCAAACACCTTGATGGTAACGCAGCATGGCGGTTTCGGGCAGCATAGATAGACAAGCGCAGGGGTGGATCTCCGCCTCTGCCTTGGTAAATACAAGGAGGATGATACGATGAGCAAAGAAAAAGGAACCATATATTTAGCATACGGAAGCAATCTGAACTTAAGGCAGATGGCATACCGCTGCCCAACGGCAAAAGTGCTGGGGAGTGCAAAACTCACAGGATACCGGCTGTTATTCAGAGGAGGGAATGGCGGCGCAGTAGCGACAATAGAAAAACAAAAAGGTGAAAGTGTACCGGTACTGCTCTGGAGAATCATGCCTAATGATGAGAAGGCGCTGGACAGATATGAAGGTTATCCGCATCTATACCGGAAAGAAACGGTTAAGGTACGTTTCAAAGGGCAGTGGGTACCCGCAATGGTGTATATCATGAATGAAGGTAGACCTTTGGGAGCACCGGGTCGTTACTATTACGAGGTGATCCGGCAGGGCTATATAGATGCGGGTTTTGATATTTCGTTTCTCAATAAAGCGGTAAGAGATTCAATTTCAGCGGCAGAGAAGTCAGAGGTGTAGGACATGGGTAACGAGAATCTGATAACTGATAAGATTTATCGGCAGATTATGGCCATACGGGACAGCGGTGCCTGTAATATGTTTGACTTGCCAAGAGTACAGGAAGAGGCATATAAAATGGGGTTTTATGAATTAGTAGTATTTCTTAATGAACACAAGAAAGAATATGCCGAGTTTATCCTGACAGGCAAACGATAACGGTTATAACGTAACAAGTTTCATAGAAATCCACTTTAGAGAGGAACTTCATCCATGAGGTTCCTTTTTTCTTGCTCAATTTTAGGAAAGGAGGCGGCAAAGCTGCGGAAGTTAAAACGGTATAAACCAACCAAGTTTATGGCGGAAGGTTCTCGATATGACAAGGAAGCGGCGGATGCCGCTGTTACTTTTATAAACTGCCTGAAGCATACCAAGGGTGAATGGTATGGAATGCCTTTTGAATTAATTGACTGGCAGGAACAGATTGTCCGGGATATATTCGGAATCTTGAAACCTAACGGATATCGGCAGTTTAACACTGCCTATATAGAAATTCCAAAAAAGCAGGGTAAGAGCGAACTTGCAGCGGCAATTGCTTTATACCTTACCTGCGGTGATTTCGAACATGGTGGCGAGGTTTACGGATGTGCATCTGACCGTCAGCAGGCATCCATCGTTTTCGATGTTGCGGTAGATATGGTGGAACAGTGTCCGGCATTAAAATCTCGAATTAAGCCAATGCTGTCACAGAAGCGGCTGGTTTATAAACCGTTAGGCAGTTTTTATCAGGTGCTTTCAGCGGAGGCATATACGAAACATGGCCTAAACGTCCATGGTGTGGTATTTGACGAACTTCATGCCCAGCCAAACAGGGATCTTTATGATGTAATGCTTCACGGATCTGGCGATGCAAGAAAACAACCGCTGTTTTTCCTGATTACAACTGCTGGCACAGACCGCAATTCCATCTGCTGGGAAGTACATCAAAAAGCAGAGGATATTCTTCAGGGACGTAAGATAGATCCGACTTTCTACCCTGTTATCTACAGCGCAGCCGATACCGATGACTGGACAAGTGAAAAGGTATGGAGAAAGGTTAACCCGTCACTGGGCATTACAGTTGATATCGAAAAACTGAGAGTGGCTTGTGAAAATGCCAAACAAAATCCTGCAGAGGAAAATTTATTTCGTCAGCTCCGCTTAAATCAGTGGGTGAAACAATCGGTGCGCTGGATGCCAATGGATAAATGGGATAAGTGTGCGTTTCCTGTTGATGCAGAAAAATTGCGCGGCAGAACCTGTTACGGAGGACTTGACTTGTCATCTACTACCGACATTACCGCCTTTGTGCTAGTGTTTCCACCGCTTGATGAATCTGACAAATATCAGATTCTACCTTTTTTCTGGATACCGGAGGAGAATATTGATCAGCGTGTGCGGAGAGATCATGTGCCTTATGATGTCTGGGAGAGGCAGGGCTTTTTATTTACCACCGAGGGTAACGTGGTACATTACGGTTTTATCGAGACCTTTATTGAGGAACTCGGAATGAAATATAACATTAAGGAAATAGCCTTTGACCGCTGGGGCGCAATTCAGATGACGCAAAACCTCGAGGCTTTGGGTTTTACGGTTGTTCCATTCGGTCAAGGCTTCAAGGATATGTCCCCGCCTACAAAAGAGTTGATGAAGCTGACATTGGAAGAACGCATCGCCCATGGCGGTAATCCAGTACTGCGGTGGATGATGGACAATATCTATGTCAAAACCGATCCCGCCGGAAACATTAAGCCGGATAAAGAAAAATCCACCGAGAGAATAGATGGTGCGGTAGCGTTAATTATGGCGCTTGACCGCGCGTTAAGGCATGACGGGGATGAACACAACGGATCAATTTATGATGAAAGGGGGCTGTTGATTATATGAGTGTATTTTCCCGTTTGTTCAAAGCAAGGGATAAGCCGAAAAACAGCCTGTTCGGTAATGCATATAGCTTTTTCTTCGGCGGCACATCCAGCGGAAAGACTGTAAATGAGCGGACTGCTATGCAGACAACTGCAGTGTATGCCTGTGTAAGGATACTTGCAGAAGCCATCGCCGGGCTTCCGCTTCATGTGTACCGCTATAAAGAAGACGGTGGCAAAGAAAAAGCGTTGACCCACCCGCTCTATTATTTACTCCATGACGAACCAAACCCTGAGATGACTTCATTCGTGTTTCGAGAAACACTGATGAGTCATCTTCTTTTATGGGGAAATGCTTACGCTCAAATTATTAGGGACGGTTCCGGACGAGTGCTGGCGCTTTATCCACTTTTGCCAAACAAAATGACGGTAGACAGGGCTCCAAATGGAGAACTGTTTTACACTTATCGGCGCGACAGCGATGAGAGCAGGGTTAATCCAAAAGCAGGCCTTATATACCTACGAAGTGAGGAGGTTCTTCACATCCCGGGACTCGGTTTTGACGGGCTGATTGGATACTCCCCTATTGCTATGGCCAAGAACGCCATAGGCATGGCTATTGCCTGTGAGGAGTATGGTGCATCCTTTTTTGCCAACGGAGCAAATCCGGGTGGCGTTCTGGAACATCCCGGCGTATTAAAGGATCCGGCAAAGGTGCGAGAAAGCTGGAACGCTGTTTATCAAGGAAGTGCCAATGCTCATCGCATTGCAGTTCTGGAAGAGGGAATGAAGTTTCAACCAATCGGCATTCCACCCGAACAGGCACAGTTTTTAGAGACAAGAAAGTTTCAGATAAATGAAATCGCTCGGATATTCCGAGTACCTCCCCATATGGTTGGAGATCTTGAAAAGTCAAGCTTTTCAAACATCGAACAGCAATCTCTGGAATTTGTTAAATACACGCTTGACCCGTGGGTGGTGCGTTGGGAACAGGCTCTCCAAAAAGCGCTGCTTTTACCATCAGAGAAGCGGGCATACTTTGTCAAATTCAATGTAGATGGCCTTCTGCGCGGTGATTATGCAAGCCGCATGAATGGTTATGCTGTAGCTCGCCAGAACGGCTGGATGTCTGCTAACGATATCCGCGAGCTTGAGGACATGAACCGGATTCCGGCGGAGTTGGGCGGAGATCTGTATCTTGTTAACGGTAACATGACCAGGCTTGCCGATGCAGGTGCCTTTGCAGGTAAAAACAATGCTGAAACGGAGGGATCAAAAGTTGAACAAATCACAAAAACAAAAACCGGTTCGCCGCTTCTGGAACTGGATACAAAACGATGATGGCAGCCGGACATTATATATTGACGGCCCAATAGCTGAAGAAAGCTGGCTGGGAGACGAAGTAACTCCCAAGCAGTTCAAATCAGAGCTGTTGTCCGGAGAGGGTGATATAACGATCTGGATCAACAGCCCTGGCGGAGATATATTTGCAGCTAATCAAATTTACAACATGCTTATGGATTACAAAGGCAAAGTGACGGTAAAGATTGACGGTATTGCAGCCAGCGCCGCTTCGGTCATAGCTATGGCCGGAGGTGACGTCTTTATGTCACCAGTCAGCATGATGATGATTCACAACCCTATGACAATAGCCATCGGTGATACAGAAGAAATGGAGAAAGCTATCGCAATGCTGGAAGAAATAAAGGAATCCATCATCAACGCTTATGAGCTGAAAACCGGGCTTTCCAGGGCAAAAATATCGCACCTAATGGATGCAGAAAGCTGGTTTAACGCAAGAAAAGCGGTGGAACTTGGCTTTGCCGATGGAATCTTGTTTATGGAGGATGAATCATTCCCATCCGAATTTGAAGTATCAGGAGGAATGATCTTCAGCAGGCAGGCAGTAACAAATTCCATCCTGCAAAAGCTTAAACCAAAAGAGAAACCAAAAGGAACACCAATTGAGTCGCTTGAAAAGCGGCTTTTTTTATTAAAACCTTAAGGAGGATTTGATTATGAGCAAAATACTGGAACTGCGTGAAAAACGCGCTAAAGTATGGGAAGCTGCTAAAGCTTTCCTCGACAGCAAACGCGGGAACGACGGACTGCTTTCACCGGAGGATACCGCGACTTATGAAAAAATGGAAGCCGACGTTATTGCGCTGGGCAAAGAAATAGAGCGTCTTGAGCGTCAGGCTGCCATAGATTTGGAACTGTCAAAACCGTTGAATATTCCTATTACAGACAAACCCACTTCCATATCTGGCAACAATGAAAAAACCGGACGTGCCAGCGATGAGTACAGGCAGTCTTTCTGGAACATGATGCGCGGCAGGCGCAAATATGACGTACACAACGCGCTGCAGATTGGAGAGGACACCGAAGGTGGATATCTTGTTCCCGACGACTTTGAGCGTACTCTTGTGGAAGCACTGGAGGAGGAGAATATCTTTAGGCAGATTGCCAATGTTATTACCACGTCCAGCGGTGACAAGAAAATTCCTGTGGTGGCAAGCAAGGGTACTGCATCCTGGGTGGATGAGGAAGGCCAGATTCCCGAAAGCGACGATTCCTTTGCTCAGGTATCCATCGGCGCATATAAGCTGGCTACTATGATCAAGGTGTCAGAGGAACTGTTAAACGACAGTGTATTTAACCTTGAACAGTATATCGCCAAAGAGTTCGCCCGCCGAATCGGAGCAAAAGAGGAGGAAGCATTTTTTATCGGCGACGGATCTGGCAAGCCAACCGGTATCTTGGCGGATAACGGCGGTGGCGAGATAGGAGTAACCGCGGCGAGTGCAACAGCCATTACCCTTGACGAGATCATGGACTTGTTCTACAGCCTCAAGTCTCCGTACCGCAGGAACGCTGTATTCATTATGAATGATTCGACAATTAAAGCTATAAGGAAGCTCAAAGACAACAACGGTCAGTATCTCTGGCAGCCTTCTGTAACTGCTGGAACACCGGATACTATCTTAAATCGTCCAGTTAAAACTTCTGCATTCATGCCAGCCATTGCCGCTGGAGCAAAAACGATTGTATTCGGCGATTTTTCTTATTACTGGGTGGCAGACCGTCAAGGCAGGGTTTTTAAGCGGCTTAATGAGTTGTATGCTGCGACCGGACAAGTTGGATTCATGGCAACACAACGTGTAGATGGCAAACTGGTACTGTCTGAAGCAGTCAAGATACTGCAGCAGAAATCAGCTTAATGAAAACGGAGGTGCCGCGGCATGGAACTTTTGGAGAAGGTTAAAGCAAACCTCATATTGCAGCACAGCGAAGATGACGCACTTCTGCAGGACTATATCAAAGCCGCAGTTGCCTATGCGGAAAGCTACCAGAAAAAGCCGGAAGGATATTATGCCGAAAACCCCATGCCGCCTACTACTGAGCAGGCTGTCATTATGCTGTCGAGCCATTTTTATGAAAGCAGGGATGGCTCGACGGCTGGCTTTTTTGGAGATAGTGTGCAGGCAGGACAGCAGGTATGGAATACAGTAAATCTATTGCTGCGGCTCGACCGGGATTGGAAGGTGTAAATATGGGCTTTGGAAAAATGAAAACTTTCGTGGACATTATCTCAACCAAGCCGGTTAAGGATAGTGAGGGTTTTACTGAAAAAGGTGATGTCATTCTTGCTTCGGTAAGGGCATACAAGGAAGATAGGCATGGCAGTGAAAAATGGGCAAACAGGGCGGCGTTTTCGCAGGCGTCTGCCCTGTTCCGCTTCCGTAAGATACCTAACCTGGAAGTTACCACAGATCTTGTACTCGTTTGCAGCGATGGCAGGTACAACATTATCAGCGTAGAGGACGTAAAAGGACGTGGAATGTATATTGAGGTGCTTGCGGAAAAGGTGAAATCAAGCAAAGCATAAGAGGAGGGGGCTGCATGGCTAAGGTGGAAGTTAAAATGCCGGAAGAGTTCTTGCTCAAGTTGTCAAGACTTGGAGAAAGAACAGACGAAATCATACCTAAGGTGCTGGAAGCAGGCGGAGAAGTGGTACTTTCAAAAGTGAAGTCCAACCTTCAGTCAGTTATCGGGAGCGGCACTAAATATCCGTCCAGGGCAACCGGTGAATTGGTAAATGCTTTGGGACTCTCTCCTGCCAAACAGGACAGGGATGGAAACCACAACATAAAAATCGGCTTTACTGAACCAAGGAAGGATGGGGAAAGCAATGCGAAGATTGCTAATATTATTGAGTATGGTAAGTCCGGGCAGCCTCCAAGGCCCTTTTTGAAACCGGCAAAATCAGCTACAAGGAAGTCCTGCATCGAAGTAATGAAGTCAAGACTGGAACAGGAGCTGGGTCGTATATGAGCATATTGTCAGAATTAAACTCGTTATTAGATGGTTTGGGTATCCCCATTGAAACCGGGGTATTTAGCGGTGTACCGCCAGATGAGTACCTTGTCATTACTCCGATGACAGATACATTTGAAGTTTTTGCAGACAACCGGCCTCAGGTAGAAACCCAGGAGGTAAGGTTGTCTTTATTTATAAAGGGAAACTACACTGTACGTAAAAACGAAATAGTGAACACATTGCTTCAAGCGGGCTTTACCATTACCGACAGGCGGTATATAGGCCATGAGGACGATACCGGCTATCACCACTATGCCATTGATGTGGCAAAAGAGTATGAAGTAAAGGAGGAATGAAAAACATGGCCACAATCGGACTGGACAGGTTATATTATGCCAAAATAACTGAGAATGAAAACGGAGAAGAGACATACGACACGCCTGTTCCGCTGGCTAAGGCTATTACGGCAGAGCTTTCTGTGGAGCTGGCAGAGGCGACACTTTATGCCGATGACGGGGCGGCAGAAGTGGTCAAGGAATTTCAAAGCGGCACCCTGACTCTTGGTGTTGCAGATATCGGAGTAGACGCTGCTGAGGTTTTGACGGGAGCCACTCTTGATGACAATAAGGTGCTGATTTCTGCCAGTGAGGATGGAGGCGCACCTGTGGCAATCGGCTTTAGAGCCAAGAAAGCTAACGGCAAGTACAGGTATTTTTGGCTTTATAGGGTAAAATTCGGCATTCCGGCGACAAATCTGCAGACGAAGGGCGACAGCATTACCTTTTCGACACCCACCATTGAAGGGACAGTCATGAGACGTAACAAACCAGATGGCCAGGGAAAGCACCCTTGGAAGGCGGAGGTCAGCGAAGACGATCCCGGTGTATCGCCTGAAACTATTACCGGTTGGTATACGGAAGTTTATGAGCCGGTATTTGCTGTGGGAGGAGGTAGCGAATAATGCAGGATAATGACAGAAGCGCAATTATCAAAATAGGCGATGAAGAATATCAGCTTATTCTAACCACTAAAGCGACAAAGGAGATTGCAAAAAGGTACGGCGGTCTTGAAAACCTCGGCACGAAACTGATGAAAACCGAGAACTTCGAGATGGCTCTTGACGAAGTGGTATGGCTGATTACACTGCTGGCTAACCAGAGCATTTTGATACACAACCTCAAAAATCAGGATAAGCGTGAACTCCTGACTGAAGAGACAGTGGAACTTCTCACATCTCCCTTGGAACTGGCAGCATATAAAGACGCTATCATGGAAGCAATGTTCAAGGGTACCAAAAGAAACGTTGAAAGTGAGGATGACTTAAAAAACACACCGGCCGAGTGAGCGATGAGGAATTGTTCACTCGGCTTCTATATTACGGTACTGTTCAGCTCAACCGTTCAGAGGATGAAGTATGGCTAATGCCTATTGGGTACCTGCTTGATTTATGGGAGTGCCATAAGCAGTTTTTAGGGCTGGCGAAACCAAAGCGTATGCTTACCATTGATGATGTGATACCTTACGGAATTTAAAAATTTTGCAGGAAAGGAGGCGGTTATGTGGCAGACAATTTTGGCCTGAAGATCGGGATTGAAGGCGAAAAGGAATTTAAAAACGCCATTCGTGAGATCAATCAAAGTTTTAAGGTACTGGGTAGCGAAATGAACCTGGTCGTATCTCAGTTCGACAAGCAGGATAAGTCAGTTGAAGCTGTTACTGCAAGAAACAAGGTGCTTAACAAAGAGATCGAATTGCAGAAAGAAAAAATAGCTACTTTGGAGAAAGCCCTTGCCAATGCCGCCTCATCTTTCGGAGAAACCGACAGACGTACTCAGTCGTGGCAAATACAGCTTAATAATGCAAAAGCCGAACTGAACAAAATGGAGCGCGAGCTCGAACAGTCTGCTGAAAGTGCAGACGAGCTTGGGGACGAATTGAAGGAAAGTGGAGACAATGCCGAAAAATCCAGCTCGAAATTTGAGAAGCTGGGCAGCGTTCTTAAAGGTGTTGGCGCGGCTATGGGTGCTGCAGCGACCGCAGCGGGCGCGGCTGCCATCAAGCTGGGAAAAGAGGTCGTGGAGCAGTTTGGTGAGCTTGAGCAGAACCTTGGCGGTTCTGAAGCTGTGTTTGGCGAATATGCTGCACGTATCCAAAAAACGGGAGAAGAAGCCTACAAGAATCTGGGCTTGTCCCAATCCGAGTACCTTGCCACCGCCAACAAAATGGGCGCACTGTTTCAGGGTGCTGGTGTCGATCAGCAAAAAAGTCTGGAACTTACCGAGAAGGCCATGCAACGGGCGGCAGATATGGCTTCGGTTATGGGCATTGACATGCAGACTGCCATGGAATCCATCGCTGGCGCAGCCAAGGGTAACTTCACCATGATGGATAATCTGGGTGTCGCCATGAACGCCACTACCATCGAAGCTTATGCTCTTGCAAAAGGGCTGGATTTTGCCTGGAATAGCGCAACCAATGCCGAAAAGGCCGAGATCGCCATGCAGATGTTTTTTGAAAAAACCGAACAGTATGCTGGAAACTTCGCAAGAGAGTCTACCCAGACCATCAGCGGTTCCATTGGTCTTTTACAAGCCTCTCTAAGTTCGTTTATAGCAGGACTTGGCAATGCGAACGCTGATATGACGAACCTAACACAAAATCTTGTGGATGCCTTTCAGGCTGTAGTTAAAAATATTGTACCGGTTTTGGAAAATATAGTGGCTGCTCTGCCGGAGGCAACCGGTGCGATTATCTCAGCAGTCAAAGATCTGCTTCCCGTGCTGTTGCAAACTGTAACTGAATTGTTCTCTCAGGTGCTTCAAACTCTCTTGAGCCTGCTGCCGGAGCTGATTCCAGCAGCAGTAGATGCGGTCATGACCATTGTCGGAGCACTCATTGATAACCTGCCTTTACTCATTGATGCAGCGGTACAGCTAATCACAGCGTTGGTAATGGGGCTTGGAGAAGCATTACCGGAGCTAATTCCAGCAGCGGTTCAAGCAGTGATCACCATTGTGCAAGGGCTGCTGGATAATATGGACAAAATCCTTGAAGCTGCTTTTACATTGATTCAGGGACTGGCGCAGGGACTTTTAAATGCATTGCCAGAACTAATTGAAGCACTGCCGAGGATAATTACAACAATCATTGACTTTGTGACGAACAATATGCCGAAGATCATAGAATTGGGAATTACGCTTATCGTACAGCTTGCTGCCGGGCTTGTGAAAGCCATTCCAGAACTAGTAAAGTCTTTACCTCAGATTGTTGCGGCTATTATAGAAGGTTTGGGCAAGGCGGTTGTTTCAGTGGTTGAGATTGGTAAGAACATTGTAAAAGGCATCTGGGAAGGTATTAAAAGCCTTGGTAGCTGGATTAAGGATAAGGTTTCCGGTTTCTTTTCCGGTATTGTTGATGGAGTAAAGAATTTTCTTGGAATCAGATCTCCGTCCACTGTTTTTGAAGGTATTGGCGGCAATATGGCACTGGGTATTGGTGAGGGATTTGACAAGGCTATGGCCAGAGTGGCAGACAATATGCAAAATGCAGTGCCGACAGATTTTAATATATCTCCTGATATTAATGTAAGTGGAAGAGGTGGATTTAGCGGTTTAGCTTCTGGGCCGCTTGTTGTGGTGCAGCAGATGATTGTTCGTGGTGAAGAAGACATACGTAGGATTTCACAGGAGTTATATAACCTGATGCAGACAGGTTCAAGGGCGCAGGGACGTTTTATAACAGCGTAATGGAGGGAAGCATATGGGATTTATCTACAATGGAATATCGTCGCAAAGTATGAAAATACGAGCAAGACTTACCAAATGGCAGGTCTCCCCTGCCCTGCGCAATTCATTTGAAACTGTGCCGGGCAAAGCAGGTATTGCAGATTTTGGCTGCGACATATCAGAACGAAACATAATAATTAGCTGTAGTGTGCTTCCCCAGCGCAGTTTTGCCGATCTTGTATCGGTTCTTGATAATGTTGCTGAATGGTTAAATCCGGAAAACGGTCTTAGACAACTTGTTCTAGATGATTTGCCCGACCGATATTTCATGGCTCGCTTATCAGAAGCGGTTGACTGTGAGCGGATATTGCGGACAGCGGGCAGCTTTGAACTTCGGTTTGTTTGTCCCGACCCGTATGTTTACGCGTTGGAAGATGAGATATTTGTTCTTTCTGAAACAGGTCTGCATGAATTGGAGAGGGTTAAAGGAAATGCGGATTCCAATCCGGTTTATCTCTTGAAGGGTTTGATATCAACGTCCTCATCAAGCTATATTTCGCTTATTACAAACGGCGAGGAATTGCTAATTGTTGGCTCATTATCTGAAGGTGAAACTCTGATTGTCGACTCCGGCATGGTAACAGCTAAGGTTATTGATGAAACAGGCCGAACCTTGAGAAATGGTCTTCCCAGCCTGCAGGATCTGAATTTTCCAATTCTCAGGAAAGGTGTTAATCATATTGAGATTGCCGCAGAAAACGCGACCTTTACTGAGTTAAAAATACAGGCAAAAAGCAGATGGAGGTGATAATATGGCGATAAAATCAATTCTAACGAGCCAAGAGGATTTTACCGGTGAGTTTCCTGTAACATCAAGGACGTCTGCTTTATGGCGATTTAATGAAAAAACACCAGACGAAAATCTTCAGCTTATGGATTCATCGGGACATGGCAGACATTTTACCATCTCCGGCTGGTCAGGTACATCAGCAAACCTTATTGCTGGAAGATTCGGAAGATACTTTAGGCAAAATATTGTTAATCCGACTTCTGAAAAGACCCATCTTATAGCAGAAAATGATGGGAGTTTCTTTAGCAATCTGGGCGAAAAGATTGTTGTAGGAGGTTGGATTAATCCTACCACCTATTCGGTCGGCCAGACATATATACCCATATTCAATACCCGCCAAGGACCCGGTCAGCCAATTTTTTATGTTTCACTTTATCAAGGGAGACTTAGGCTGATGTTGTATAACTCCTCCGGCGCACTAATCTACGACCAGAGTGAAACGTCTACCATTACCTTGAAAAACGGCGGCTGGTATTTTATCGCCTCCATCATTGAAGTAAGCAACAAAAAGGTACAGAACATCATATGCGATCGCAGCGACGGGGCAACCTGGGTGTCGCCTGTGCGTTCCTTTTCGGGAGAGCTGAATCGGGAGTGTATAGCAAACATTATTATGGGGATGCATGCAAATACCTACTACTATGCCGGAGGCTTCGACGACTGGTTTCTGGAAACGGACTCACAGCTTACAGCTGATGATTTGCTGTTATATTTTAAGTCGTCTTTACATGCAAACGGTGGGGATGCGGCTT
Organism: Mahella australiensis 50-1 BON; assembly: GCF_000213255.1. Classification (NCBI taxonomy): domain Bacteria; kingdom Bacillati; phylum Bacillota; class Clostridia; order Mahellales; family Mahellaceae; genus Mahella; species Mahella australiensis. Next base: position 2,975,780 of record NC_015520.1, on the reverse strand, counting down.
CGGATGTAGATGCTTTGGCAGAGCCTGGCGCAGTCACCCTTAAAGCAACAGATGGCGAGTATCCTGCAAGTGGCGTACTTTATACAAGGGCGGTTCCATGTGCATTATCGGGCAGCGGTCGTGTAGCTGTGACAAGCGAATATACTGCAGGTGTTACTTCAGTGTCTATAGTAGAGACCAGCACAAGCGATGATCTTGAAGAATGGTCTGCATGGCAGGCTGTGGGAACCAGCGGTGAACTTCAATCGCCAAATCGGCAATATATAAGGTTCCGTGTTACCCTTACCAGCAGCGATCCGTTGAAGACACCAAAACTTCTGGAAATACAGCTTCATGATATACCGAAAGCGCCCTATGAGAAACTAGGCTTTGCCCGTCCTGTGATTTTGGACAAAAACGGAGCATGGGAAGCTGTTCTTGAAAATGCCTTTGATATCATTGTCACTGGTGAGGTGAACGGCGCGGATACGCTGGAATTCAAGCTTCCGTTCCATGATCCAAAAAGAAGCACACTGGAAAATGAAAAACAAGTGCAAATCGTAAATGACATTTACCGGATCCGAACCTTAACGGACAATAAAAGCGAAGATGGGCGTGTTATTACGCAAGTATATGCTGAAGCGGTATTTTACGATCTGTCTTTCAGTGCGGAAAAAGAACCTAGAGAATTCAATGCAGATACTGCAGATGTTCCGATGCAATATGCACTTTTGGGTACAGGCTGGACAGTAGGAAATGTTACTGTCACTACGAAACGGACATGGCAGTGTACAGAAAAAAATGCCTTATCCATCCTTCGCACTGTACAGAATATTTATGGCGGCGATCTGGTGTTTGACAGCGCCAACCGCCAGGTACACCTTTTGACTTTTAGTGGTACTGATAGCGGAGCGCTTTTTTCATATAGAAAGAATTTGAAAAGTATTCAGCGGGTAGTCGATACACGTGAATTAGTGACAAGGCTCTATGCTTATGGAAAGGACGGATTGACCTTCGCTTCAATTAATGGAGGTAAGGAATACGTGGAAGATTACACTTTTTCCAGTGAAGTGAGGGTGTCGACGCTTGATTGTTCGTCGTTTACAAATCCGTATCAGATGCTGGAATATGCAAAAATGCGGCTTGCAGAATATTCGAAGCCTCGCGTCTCTTATGTACTGTCTGCAATGGATTTATCTGCGCTAACCGGTTATGAGCACGAAGCATGGAAACTGGGTGATATTGTTACAGTAGACGATAAAGAACTAGGCCTTTTGGTAAAGACACGTGTTGTGAGAAGGCAGTATAACTTACAGGAGCCATGGAAAACAGTGATTGAGCTTTCAACTAAACTGCGGGAACTTGGCGATTCTTCAGCACAGTGGGACAAGGCAGCGGATGCGCTGTCCTCAGCAGAGTTGGTAAACCGTCAGGAAATTAAAGATATGGTACCATTCAACCATCTGCGCAATTCCAGGGCGGATGATGGTTTTGCCTACTGGGTCAATTCCGGTTTTGAAGTAGACACTGAGAATGGTGTTTCGGGAACTGCTTCCTTCAAGGCTGTTGGTGTACCTGGTATGACAAAGAGTCTGTCACAGACGGTATACCCAGCGACACGTAAAAGCTATACATTTTCAGCGCAGATTGCTTCCGAAAACCTTGAAAAGGGCGAAAACGGCCAAGTTGGTGTTGAGATAGTCATTGAATACGAGGACGGTACAACGGAAACAAGATTTATAGACCTGATTTGAGGGTGGTGATATGGCATATTTCAATCAAATCGCACACAGTATTTCTCCCAAAAGTATCAGCAGAGTCAAGTCTATCACCATCAGGCTGTGCGTCACTGACTGCACCGGCACAGTGTACTTTACAGACTTATTGCTTCAGGGCGGCTCGGTTTCCACCGGATGGATCGGGCATGTATGCGAAATACAGTGGACATTAGACGGGTAGGTGAAATGGATGCAGTTTTCAAGATTTGCAGAAACCATACAACTAAAAAGCAATAAACATGTGGTGGGCGTTACTGTGATACTCAAGATTTCCGACTGTACCGGAATAATCTATTTCACCGACCTGCAGCTTCAGGATGGAGATCAGTTGACAGGCTATACCGTCCACACGAGCAAAATGCTAACGAAAATGCAGGAAAACGGGCAGCCAGTTCCGCCCCGGCATTATAACGGTGTGGTGCGAACAGCGGAGACTGTAATTTTATTCAACCTGGGTAAAACTTCTGCTGGCCTTGACTGCTATATTTATCCTATACAGGATATGGCCGCAGGGAGTATTGAACTATCCCAAGGTGTAGGTGCGCATAAGGTAAGGTTTCTTGACCCGGTTAATGCAGGCGATGAGCTGGCGCTCAAGGCTTCCACCCGCCAATGCCTTAAAAACGGAAGCCCTACTCGTAAGGATGGATTTTATCAATACTCTGCGGCATGGGATAGCAAACATATGGTGAAGCTGGAAGAGAGAAAATCGGCGCGGGTGCTCTTTGAATTTCAGGAGATGCAAGAAGGCGGTGACCGGTTGTGAGGGATTTCTTAAAAGGCAAACGTTGCATGGTGTGGAGTTTTATGGGAAATGCCCGAATGTATGAAGCACTTAGAGACTACGGCGACCGATTTGATACGGTAGGCATTTTTACTTTTGAGGTTGACGCAACAGGCACAATCACTGAAACCGGTACCAGCATCAGCAGCATGCTACCGTATATTCAGAAATGGCCGCACATTAAGTGGCTGCTCACTATTATGAATCATGGAATAGCCAATATTTTTACTGCACTTCGCAACAACGAAAACGGTGCAAAGGATAAGTTTCTTACTGAAATCATCCGAATCATGAACAAGTATCCATGGTGCGCTGGGGTAGATATTGACCTGGAGCGCGGCGGCGGTTATGAAAACAAGGATGCGGCGAATGCACTATTTAGGGATATATACAATACAGTTAAGTCTTATGATGCAACAAAGCTTGTCAACATCTGCCTGCCTGGTATGACCGGCGTTCAAGGCTCGGTGGGCGGTGAAAACTGGTGTGTTTATGCCGATCTTAACGACTATTGCGATACCGCCGCCATCATGAGCTATGGCATGGCATGGGCGGGCTCTGCTCCCGGCCCAGTATCTCCTCGTGACTGGCTTGAGGGCATATATGATTATGCTGTTTCCGTTATGTCACCCGATAAGATATTCATGGGGTTGCCTGCTTATGGCTGGAACTGGAGGATTCATGATACACCTGAAAACCTTGGAATAACCTATCGAGGGGTGTCTAATACCTACTATGCGGCAAAATACTGGATGACTGGGGTTTACAATTTCACAGGCGATGCACCGCCCCAGCCGTTTATTCCAATTGTGGCTTACTGGGATGACTATAACAAAGTACCTTGGGCTCTTCCTCATGTATATGACTATATGGAAGGGTGGGATGCTATATCCTGGGAATATCCGCTGCTAAAAGGGGTTTATAACAGGCGAAGATATTTGACAAGCTATGGCAAGGAGCCGAAAGCGGAGTTCGGAACCATTTATATTGACAGGAACGGAGTTCCGGATGAATACGAAGGAAATGTCATTATTACTGATGAGATGGCCTCACTTGGAGATGACCAGGCGTCAGCAGAGTACCGTTTTGAGATAAGAGAAGCGGGATATTACGATATTGCAGTACAGCTTTGCTTTCCTTACTGGGACAAAAATGCGATTATCGTTTCCCTTGATGGTGAATCAAAGACTTTCAGCGAGAACCGTTTATGGTGGCCATACTGGAGAAGAGTTTGCTGGTTGACACTTGCAAAAGGTGTATTTCTCCAAGAGGGAACGCATGCTGTCAGCATAAGCGGTGGTGTGCCGGGAGTCCAGTTTTACGGTTTTAGGGTTTGCAGTGGATTTTCGGAGTATCCCTTTGCCGGTGAAGCCAGCTTTATGCTCTCTCCTCGTCGGTTCAAGGATGTAAATGGTGTGATGGTTGAGCCGGATCGAGGTTTTAAACTGACCTTTGAAATGTTGCGAAGAAAACCCGACTCGACGCTTATTTGGTATGAAGATTTTCGGGACAGGAACATCCTGCCTGAAAATTACTGGACTGTGTTGGACGGCGAATGGGATGTTTGGCAAGAGCCAGACAGCACAGAAAGTCGCCCATATTCCCAGCTCGAGGGATATGGCAAACTTGCATGGAAATACGACGGGTTTTCCGACATCCATATCCGGGCAAGGCTGGCTTTCCCTCAAAATAGCAGTGGACGGGCTGGGGTGTTCCTTGGGGATATTTTCTGCTGCTTAAACTATGACACGCAAAGAGTCGAGCTTTATCAAGGTAATTCCTTGCTTGGTAGCTATTCCACCAGTTTCTCAAAAACTGTAGATGCCGATCTTCGTGCTAATCCGAATATGTATACTATAGAGATGCGAAAACGCGGCAATAAAGTAAGAGTATATTCTGGTGCAGCTTCAACCCTGCGTTTCACAGTGAATGTAATCGGTGGTAGTGGTTATGCAGGGTACTGCTCGGACAACCGGACGGTATGCGAGCTGCTGCGGCTGGGCGATGCGTGGGTATATGAACCATACGAGCGTTTTGATGTGGAACTCCCGGATGGAACTATAACCAGCTTTGGCAGGCTTGCTCGCACTGGTGTCACGTGGGATGATGAATTTCAGGTGTTTTCAGTAAATAGCGATGTGGAGGAATCGATAACTCGCAGTGAGGACATTTCGATGGATTATGACTTCTTCCACTCACAACTTTTGGCTCTTTCTTGCGGTAATGACTATGAAGTAAAGATTATACCGAAAGACATCAATATTTGGATATCCCGTCTCTTCCTCGGAGATGCAGATGGTTTTTCTATTCTGTATTATCAGGATGTGGACAGCCTTGTTTACTGGGCAAACGAAGCGGCTTATCGATGGAAACTGCGAGGTATAGCCATCTGGTCTCTTGGGCAGGAGGATATGCGGTTGTGGGAGGCGCTTCCGAAGCAAATATAGATTAGAAGTTTTAATTTTCAGCGCTTTGCTTTAAGGCAGGGCGCTTTTTTATATGCAAAACTCAAGTTGAACGGAGGTTTAAGACAATGAAAACAGTATGGAACTGGGCGCAGGCGGTTTTTACTGCTATTGGCGGATTTCTTGGATGGTTTCTTGGAGGGCTGGATGGATTTTTATACGCACTCATCGCTTTTGTAGCCATTGACTATGTGACCGGAGTGATGTGTGCCGTTGTAGACAGAAAGCTTTCGAGTGAAGTCGGGGCCAAGGGCATCTTTAAGAAAGTGCTTATTTTTGTACTTGTAGGAGTAGGACACATCATCGACAGCCAGGTGCTCGGCAATGGCGGGGCAATCCGGACAGCGGTGATTTTCTTTTACCTGAGTAACGAGGGAATTTCAATTCTTGAGAATGCAGCACATATAGGACTGCCCATTCCTGAAAAGCTGAAGAACGCATTGGAACAACTGCATGGCCACTCAAATGAGGAGGATGAAAAGAAATGAAGCTGTACACGAAGTACATGACGCGAAACGATTGCTATACAGCAGACCGAAAAATCACGCCTAAAGGAATCATGGCACATTCGACGGCTGTGCCGGGTGTAATGGCGGCTGAGTGGTTTTCCCGTTGGAACAAATCTTACAAGGCCGGCGAAATAAATAGGCAGGTATGTGTTCACGCTTTTGTAGACGATAAAGAGGTTTGGCAATACCTGCCTTGGGATCATCGCGGGTGGCATGCGGGAGGAGCAGCCAACAATACCCATATTGGCTTTGAAATCTGTGAGCCTGCTGGGTTTTCGTATAAATCCGGGTCGGTAATGGTGGGTTATGATGCAGCAAAGCAGGAAGATTATTTCCGTAAAGCGTGGCAGAATGCTGTTGAACTCTGCGTTATGCTCTGCAAGAAGTACGGTCTTAATGAGAATGACATCATCTGCCACTCCGAAGGATATAAGCTCGGTATTGCCAGCAACCATGCTGATGTGATGCACTGGTTTCCCAAGCATGGGGAGAATATGGACACTTTCCGTAAAGCAGTAAAAAAAGCGCTGGAGAACAGTACAGATATCAATACTGATATTGGAATTGGAGATATGGTGGAGTTTAAGGTCAGTGTAAAGAATTACTACCCCGGCAGTGTGGAAGTTCCAACGTGGGTCAAAAATGACTATTACCACAGGGTCACACAGACTTTATATAAAGGCAAGCCGGTCATAAAAGGCGGCAAAGAGTGTGTTTTACTTGGCAAAAAGGTTAAGAAATCCGGCGGTTTAGAGGTTGCAGGTATAAACACTTGGGTAGCAAAAGAAAACCTTGTAATAGTAAACAGTATTACAGATAACAAGAGCAATAGAACCTATACAGTGCAAAAAGGCGACACCTTATGGAGAATAGCAGAAAAAGAACTCGGTAGAGGAACAAGATATCCGGAGATCAAGAAACTGAATAGCCTGACTACGGATACTATTTACCCCGGACAAGTTCTGAAATTGCCTAAATAACGATAAAGGACAGCCAATCGCGGCTGTCCCAAGTTTTTATAGGAGGTGCTTGAATGATAGAGGGGGCTAATCATTTACCATATAACCCGCAGGAAACGAACAATACAAAGATAACACAGGAGGAAATTCAAAGAGAGGTTGATTACTGGCGGGCATATAAAATCCTGCAAAAGATGCTTAAAGCGGGACTGATTTCAGAGGAAGAATTCGACAAAATCGACAAGTTAAATCTTAAAACTTTCTCGCCGATGTACGCACAGCTTATGGCCTAATTAGCTTGCTATTAGCGGCACACAGAGGTAACATGTCACATGCCCAAAGGAGGTGAAAACAGTGAGAAAGGTAACGAGGATTGATGGAAACAATGCTCTCCAAGCTTTCAAGCCAAAGGTGAGGGTAGCGGCTTATTGCAGGGTTTCAACCGACAGCGATGAGCAAATGGCAAGCCTGGAAGCACAAAAAGACCATTATGAATCCTATATAAAAGCAAACCCGGATTGGGAATTTGCAGGGATTTACTATGACGAAGGCATATCAGGCACAAAAAAGGAAAACCGAACTGAACTTTTAAGGCTGCTTGCAGATTGTGAAAACATGAAAATTGACTTTATTATAACCAAGTCGGTCAGCAGATTTGCCAGAAACACAACCGACTGTATTGAGATGGTGAGAAAACTTACCGATCTCGGTGTTTTCATCTATTTCGAGAAAGAGAATATAAACACACAGCGCATGGAAGGCGAATTGGTGCTGACAATTTTGAGCAGTCTTGCAGAAAACGAGTCATTATCCATTGCAGAAAATAGTAAGTGGTCTATCAGACGTAGGTTCCAAAACGGAACATACAAAATTTCGTATCCTCCCTATGGTTACGATTATGTGGATGGAAAGCTATTTATCAATAAAGAACAGGCTGAAATCATAAAGCGGATTTTTTCCGAGGCTTTGGCTGGTAAAGGCACACAGAAAATTGCAGATGGGTTAAATTTGGATAAAATCCCAACAAAGAGAGGTTCACATTGGACAGCGACCACTATCCGCGGTATCCTTAGCAATGAAAAATATACCGGGGATGTCCTTCTGCAAAAAACATATACAGATGAGAATTTTAAGCGGCATTATAATCGTGGTGAAAAGGATCAATACATGATAAAGGATCATCATGAAGCCATTATATCCCATGAGGAATTTGAAGCCGTCAAAGAAATATTGAAGCAAAGAGGTAAAGAAAAAGGCGTAATCAAGGGAAGCAGTAAATATCAAAACCGCTACCCTTTCTCGGGGAAAATCAAATGCGCAGAATGTGGCAGCAGTTTTAAGCGTCGAATTCATGGCAGTGGTAATCATAAATACATTGCCTGGTGCTGCACAAAGCATATAAAAGACGCTTCGGCTTGTTCAATGAAATTTGTCAGAGAGGATGGGATCCATCAGGCTTTTGTTGTTATGATGAATAAGCTTATTTTCGGACATAAGTTCATTCTAAGGCCATTGCTGCAAAGCTTAAAGAAAACAAATTACTCAGATAACATAACTAAGATTCAGGAGCTGGAAACTAAAATAAAAGAAAATACAGAGCGGGTACAGGTGATTATGGGACTTATGGCCAAAGGATACCTGGAACCCGCTCTTTTTAATACACAGAAAAATGAGCTGAGCAAAGAAGCAGCCTTGTTAAAAGAACAAAAAGAAGCCATAAACCGCGCAATCAATGGGGGCATGACTGCTCTTGTTGAAGTTGAGAAACTTCTTAAATTTGCAATGAAAGCTGAAAAGCAGATTGATAGATTTGATAGTGAAATATTTGAGAATTTTATTGAAGAAATCATTGTGTTTTCGCAGGAGGAAATAGGCTTCAAAATGAAATGCGGATTGAACCTGAGGGAAAGGATGGTGAGATGATGAGCCATATACCTTTTGGGTATGCCATTAAAAACGGCAAGGCTGTTGTTAACGAAAAGGAAGCGGTTAAGATAAAGGAGCTGTTTGGGGCTTATCTTTCCGGGCTTTCTTTAACTGAAGCGGCCAAAAACGCGGGTATTAAGCGCTGCCATACATCTATTGCAAGAATGCTGACAGATAAACGGTATGTAGAGGATAAATTCTATCCGCCCATTATCAGCAGGGATACATTCGAAGAAGTACAACTGGAAAGACGCAGGCGAGCTGAGGCACTTGGCAGGATTTATGAACATAAAGGAAATGAAAAGAAATGCCTAAATTTTAGGTTTCATGCTTCAATGCCAGATAATCTATATGATGATCCATTTCAGCAGGCAGAGTATGCTTATAGTCTTATTAAGAGCGAGGTGATTTCAGATGGCAATCAGGAATGTTACGGTAATCCCTGCTCGTAAACGGATTGGAAATAGTGCAAAGGCTGAAGAATTGCCTAAGCTTCGGGTAGCAGCCTATTGCCGCGTATCTACGGACAGCGAGGAGCAGGCAACCAGTTATGAAGCGCAAATTGAGCACTACACAAACTACATTAAAAGCAATCCGGAATGGGAGTTAGCTGGCATATTTGCGGATGAAGGGATTACTGGAACCAACACGAAAAAGCGTGAAGAGTTTAACCGGATGATAGAAGAATGTATGCAGGGCAAAATCGATATGATAATTACGAAATCTATCAGCCGTTTTGCAAGAAATACGCTGGACTGCCTAAAGTACATAAGGCAGCTTAAAGAAAAAAATATTCCAGTTTACTTTGAAAAGGAAAATATAAACACATTGGATTCCAAAGGGGAAATCCTGCTGACCATTATGGCTTCTTTGGCGCAGCAAGAAAGCCAATCGTTAAGCCAGAATGTAAAACTGGGTATTCAGTACCGATATCAGCAAGGAAAAATCCATATTAATCACAACCGGTTTCTTGGCTATACAAAGGATAAGGATGGCAATTTAGTTATCGTACCTGAAGAAGCAGAGATCGTTAAACGCATTTACAGAGAATACCTTGAAGGTTCCAGTATGCTACAGATAGCAAGAGGTCTGGAAGCTGACGGAATTCTGACAGGTGCAGGCAATCACAGATGGCATACCAGCACCATCAATAAGATTTTGAGGAATGAAAAATATATCGGTGATGCGCTGTTGCAGAAAACCTATACAGTAGATTTTTTATCGAAGAAAAGGGTGGCCAATAACGGCATAGTTCCTCAATACTATGTAGAAAACAGCCATGAGCCCATAATCCCGCGTGAAATTTATATGCAGGTTCAGGAAGAGCTTGTCCGCAGAAGATGTGTGCATATAAGTAAGAACGGAAAGAAGAGAAACTACAGCAATAATCATCCCTTATCCCAAATGGTGTTCTGCGGCAAGTGTCATGAAGTATTCCGCAGGGTTCATTGGAATAATCGAGGGAAAAAATCCATCGTTTGGAGATGCGTCAGCAGATTGGAAAACACCGGTTTGTTTTGTACCGCTTCCACTATACTTGAAGATACTCTCAAAGAGAAGATTGTAGAAGCTATCAATATAGCCGTCAGCGGGAAAAACTCTTTCCTGGCCATACTGAAAAAGAATATTGAAACCGTATTAAACGAGGATTTGGACGAGAGTACGGCAGATATTGATAAAAGGCTGGAAGAGCTTCAAGCCGAGTTGATCCAATTGGCAAATTCAAAGGAAGCATATGATAATATTGTCAATGAGATTTACCGCTTACGGGACTTAAGGCAAGAAACCCTTTCAAGAAACGCTCTCCGTCAAGATAAGCGGGATCGGATCGCTGAGATGACGGACTTCCTTAATATGCAAACCGGTGGTATTACGGAATTTGATGATAAACTGGTTAGAAAACTAATTGAAAAGGCAACTGTATATAATGACAGGCTAGTGGTAGAGTTTAAGTCAGGGTTAGAAATAGAAGTAAACCTATAAGCTCGTATTAAGATAGCCGCCAGTAGGGGAAGAGTACTTATACTATTATAAATAACTACAGGAGACATAATTGGATTACCGATTGCGGGAGCAGAAGCAAAATGCGCTGGTTAAAAATGCAGAGCGTGAAGGAAGAAGCAGCGAATAGCTGAAATGACAGACTTCTTGAATGAACAGTCCTATGAGCTGGAGGAATATGATGAGCAACTGGTAAGGCGGCTTATTGAAAAAGTTACGGTATTTGATAATAAGCTGACCGTTGAGTTTAAGTCTGGAGTAGAGATTGATGTATTAATTTAAAATGAACTTGACCGCCGATTGAGGAGAAATACTTCTTGATGGGCGGTTCTTTTCTATTTATACTTGGGGATAATCTAATAAGTGAACTCGTTTCAGC